>JBILQY010000211.1:0-5097 GCA_044372955.1 Crocinitomicaceae bacterium
CGTAATGAGAACCAGCATAACTTGTGAGAAATGTTTTACCCAAGCGATTTTTAAAGTCCCAGTGAACTTCTCCTTTTTCAAGCACTGAATCAGGGCCGTTCCAAGTCCCGTTTCCATTGGATTCGTAAAGTGATATGCGTTCGGGTTTAAATTCTGTCATTTTTGTTCCTGCGCTAAAAAAGTAAAAACGCAATTTATCACCAATTGGAATGAGAAATGGTTCTCTGAAATCGCGCCCTTTGAAAAATTCTAATTCTTTGTTCCAATGTTCTCCATCTGAACTTGAGATAATAAACATTCCCGTTTCTTTTGAAGCAAAATGTGTTTTTCCTGTTCGAAATGCAACGTAAATTTTCTTTTTAAAAATGACGATTGAGACATTGTTATTTGATTTTCCAATTTTCACATCTTTTGGAAGATAAATCGATGGAATTAACCAAAAAGGCTCCGATTTTTCAATGCTATATTTGGAATCAATTGCTGACGAATTGTCAAATTGAAAAGGATCATCGGGAGCAATATCTAAATTGGGAAGCAACGTTTTTAAGGTTGATTGCACTTCCATTTTACCTCCATTTTGAAAGTTTTTAGAAGAATTGCATGCGCTTAAAATCAAGCAGATAAGTAAACTAATTGTGATTTTATTTCCCATGAACTAAGTTAAGAAAAAATTAGAAAAACGCTCTCACTTCCATTCCGCCACTGTGGATGATTCTGGAATTTTCAGATTTGCGTCCCAAATATTGAATGGTAAGTTGTAAGTTTTTGGAAACAGTTCGTTGATAACCTAAGTTCCAAGTGTAATTTTGTCCTGGTTTTAAAGATTCCAACAGTTCAAAACCGATAGCCGAATTTGGATTTCCAACAAAGTTCAAACGAATCAGTTTAAATTCACCTTGTAAACTTCCTTTTTCTGTTTGATTGAATTTTAGATTGCTTCCCATTTCAAGTAAGGAACACGTTTCTCCGCCTAGGTTTTGTGCATTTACTTTGTTTCCAATTCGACCATCAATTCCGATTCTGAAATTGGTTGAAGGCTGATAAATAAAACTTGGTTGAAGGAATTGAAAACGGTAATTGTAGTTTCTTCCTATGGTGTAATCTGCTGCGGATAATTTTTCACCACTTTGTGCTTTCGCTTCCAAGGAGAATTTTGGCGTCAAATTCCAACGAATGGAAACGTCGTGAGAAGCATTTTTTCGGGAGTCAAAACCACTTGCGAGTAAGTTTTTGGTGCGATTGTCTTGAAAGGTATATTCGGCGGTAATTACGCTTGAAGTTCGGTTGAAAAATAAGGTATTCCGAACGGTTGAACCTGCACTCACCAAGCGAATATCCTCCACATCCGTTGCAAAAGGATTAAATGCGGTGTTGGCATCAAAGCTGTTGAGTTTACGATTGATGCGTAAACGTGCTTGATTGGAGAAAAGCGAAAGTACTTTTAAAACACCTTTTTTGTTATTCCACAATTTTTCAGGTCGCCAATAGATACTTTGGTTAAATTCATTGGAATACGTTTTTACATATTCATTACTCGGCGTGAAAACCCGAATGTAACTTGCTTGATCGACGAATTGTGCAATTTCAAATTCATTCAAATCCTTTATTCCATCAGCGTTGTAGTCAACCCAAGTGTAAATCCCTTGTCCATCGTTTACTTTTAAATATTGGAAAGTCCGACGTTGTTCGAGACCTGAACCAACTTCGTAAAAAGTAGTCAAAGTCAATGCAGATTTCCACCATCGAGCCTCGTAATCAAAACGGCCTACCAATGAATTTTCAGGTGTTTGTTGGAGTAGGAGGGAATCCTTAATTTTCAATTCTCGGTAAGCAGTTAAAATGGTTAGTTTTTGATTTTTCAGTGACAATAAATTGATTTCTCCACCAGCTGTCGTAGCTTTTGCAACTGCTGTTAATTCCGTGGAATCTGCTTTTTGATCGTAGCGTTCGCGGTAAAAAATCTTGTATGAATTTCCACTGGAATCGCTTTTTGAAAGAAAGAATTGTTGGTCAAAAAATTGATAACTTGTCGATTGAATAACTCCATTTGTTCCGCTAAAAACATTTAATTCGTGGTCGTCAATAAAGCCAATTTTAAAGTATTTGAAATCCTTTGAAATGCTTGCTCGGTGGCGAATAAATTGATTATTCTGATTCGAAATCGGCGTGTTTTCTGTTGATTTTAAAGCGCTTCCGTCCCATTTTAAATCCCAGTCTTTTTGGTTCCAATTTCCTTCTGTTGCTACGCGATTTCCTGAATATTGATTGCCAATGGAATAGCGTTGCCCTTCGAGGTTTATCTTTCCAAACGTTTTGTGGGACAAAGTTGAACCTAAATTAGTACTCAATTGCTGACCTGTAAATCCTTTATTGCGCGTGTTCCAATCGCGGTCAAATTCAACTTTTCGGTATTGCTCAATTGGACTGAAATAAGTACTCAAATATTCAACTTCAGCTTTGTTGTCAAGTTGCCATTTAGCGCTTGAATCTTTACCAAATTGAAATTTATGAAGTACGCGTGTAAGTTGTGCAAAACCTTGGTCGTTTTCTTTTTCGAGCTTCGAGAAAGTATTTACATCGTCCGTTGAAAGCGCATTTTCAGTTTCAATTGTAAGCGATTTAGAAATTTTATAAGCAGCGCCTGCACTCACAACTTGTTTTTGTTTTGGAGTAATTATCAAGCGAGCTGGCGCAAAGTTTCCTTGTGGAATTCCATTGATTGGCGCAATCCACTTATACACTTTTCCGAGCGCATTGTAGGAGTCGAGAATGTAATCTCCTTGATTAGTTCCCACTAGTTGAAAGGTTGCTCTGTACTTTGCTTCTGTGGGTAAAACGCTAAAAACCAACACCGAATCGTAACCCAATGAGTCGGTTAAGCGATACAAAATCTGGTTTTCAATAAATCCAACGGAATCAATACTGTTAACGCGTGCTTGGCTTAAATCATCGCCAATTTGTCCGAGATAGAATTTTTGTGAAGGACTTAAAGTTTGTTGTAAGGATTGATTTTTTGCGTCTTGTTCGCTGTAAATATTCAACCAAAAATCAAGTTTTTTACTTTTGAAGCTTGTTGAATTTTGAACCAAGGAACGCGCATAATTTTGATCGGAATATTGAAATTCAACCACAATTCGTGTATCTTTTGTGATTTGATTGCGTGCTGTAAAAGTCAATTCGGAGGAATTATAGTCGATGACGTAATCAAATTCTTGTCCGCGAACGAGTAATTTTCCATCGATGTAAACTCGTTCAGTTCCAGCAAGAATCAATATAAAAGGTTCATTTTCCGCACCAACCAATCGATAAGGTCCTTGATTGGCCTCGATTCCTTGAATGATTTGACGGTTGAATTTTCCTTTTGAAAGTGCCCCACTGATTTGAGTTTGCCACATATTTCCTTTGGCTGTTTGCCACGAATATTCACCCGTTAAGCCTTGCGCTCTTTTTTTGTAGCTTAAGAAATAGCCTTTGGGTTTTGACAGCCAAAAATCTCCCGCAACAATCTTCATATTATCGTTGTAAACTTGGATAAAAACTTGGTCAAATTCCTGCAATTTGTTCGTGTTTCCATCAGGTTGAATGGGGAGATTAGCATCAGAAACGGAAGCAATTACTTTCAAATTGGGTGCAATATTTCCGGTTAGTTCTAAGTTAAGGGATGAATTGACACCTAAATCTTGGTTGTTTCCAAATGATACACCACGCGAAATACTACCATTTTTTGTTAGTTCAGTTCCCCCAAAAATATCGTTGACGGAATAAGTATTTTCTATTTTAAACTTTTCTCGGTCCCCTTTAAACTCTTGGTAAATAATTGTTGAATCTCGTTTTTTTATCGTTTTCGTAAATTCAAATGGCAAAACTTGATAGTGAAAAGTGAGCGTGTCTTTTGAGTTTTTCTTGAGTCTAAAAGTGTTGCTTGTATAATTAAACTCATATTCCTCCTTTGAAAGCGTATCCTTTCCACGAACGGCCATAAATGAATTTGGATAAATTGTCAGCGTGTCAATTTGTTGAAGTTCTGAGCTCACAACCTTTTGAACTGTTCGTTTACTTGAAAACTGCGCCAATGAAACAAAAGGCAAAAAGCTCAATAAGGCAGTAAAAAGTAATTTTGTTCCAAACGTCATGCTACACGAAGATACAAGCTGTGAGGTTAATAACGTTTGATTGGGAAATAATTGTTTGAATTAGTTGAGAAAGTAAAAAAGTAAAAGCATGAATTTTTACTCAATTAAACATTAACAACTCAACATTAACAACTCAACATTAACAACTCAACATTAACAATTCAACATTAATAATTCAAAATTAACAATCCATCAATCCCTCTTCCAATCCAAGCCTCTCGATTTTGTGTAAGGAATTCCAACTGTTGCTAATTTCCCTTCAAGTATTTCCATACGTTGGATAACCTCGTTTAATTTCTTTCTAAAAAGTTGGTATTCTTCTTCAGCGATTGCTTTATTAGCTTTGTGCGTATTGGAAACACCAGTTGTATTTTCATACAATTGATATTCAACCATATTCAAACGGTCACTTAAGCTTGGAGCAGTTTCAAATTCATGTTTCGAACGAAGACGATCGCCCCAAAGAAGTACTGAACACTCGTCGTAAATGGATTTCAACGCTTTCACTTCTTTCATCAAATTTAAGTCGGTATTTGGGTAATTGATCAAAGCGTCTTGCAATAAATTAAGGATTTCATTGGTTTCGCGCATCAATCTGCTTGCACCACTCACTTTTCGGTTTAATTCCGCAACTTCCGTTCTAAATGCACTCAATTCCGCTGGATTTTTTGCGATTAACGTTTGATTGTTTAGACCTTTAACTGTGAAATTTTGTTTTTCTACAAGTAATTCAACTGTTTCATTCTTCACTAAAGAAACCGATAAGGTATAATTTCCTGGGGTTACCAAAAATCCGTTTCCACCGCTATTTATTGGGTTGGTTGAATTGGTGCGTAAATTCCAGGTTAACTTGTTCATCCCTTTGCTCGCACTTGACGACATGCGACGAATTTCTTTTCCGCTTGCATCAAAAATCGACCAGACTAATTGTGCTGCTTGATCTTGCTCTTCTTTGCGCAATTCA
>JBILQY010000159.1:0-6004 GCA_044372955.1 Crocinitomicaceae bacterium
TCTTTTTTGTCTTTTTCCAATGCTTTTTCTTTCTCTTGACGAATGTCTTTCAAGGTTTTAAATTCATCTTTTAGATGCAAATAGAACGTTGCACCAAATTCTGGATTTTTCGCAGCCCACATGTTATGACCTTGAAAACCAGTTCCGTCCAAACCAAGTGGATCTGCGGGAACGTAAAGTAAGGCTTCTTTTACTGGAAATAAATAGGCTTTTTTATCTAAGTTTTCTTTTTTCAATTCACGTAAAGGTGCATAGTTGTCTAAAACATAAAAACCACGACCAAATGTTGCAGCAACTAAGTCATTCTCACGTTTTTGAATGTCTAAATCATACACAGCAATAGTTGGTAAACCTGCTAATTTTGTCCAATTAATTCCGCCATCTGTCGTGAAAAATGCGCCAAATTCAGTTCCTACAAACAATAAATTCGGGTCAATGTGGTCTTGTTTGATACAATAAACATTTCCACGAGTTGGTAAATTCCCAACGATTGAAGTCCATGTTTTTCCTTTATCACTTGATTTCAATAAGTAAGGTTTAAAATCACCTTGTCGTTGCGAATTGAAGCTTGCAAAAACCACATTTTCATCGTGTTGTGAAGCAGTTAGCATATTTACACGTGTATTGGTCGGAATGCCAGGAAAAACACTTGTTTTAGACCAATTTTGACCATCGTTTTCTGAAACTTGAATCAAGCCATCGTCCGTTCCAACGTATAATAATCCTTTTTTCTTAGGCGATTCATCCAAGGCAACGATGTTTCCATAAATTGTAGTTGAAGCATTTTTCATTACTGCATCAATCGTCCAAACTTGCCCCATTACTTTTTCCTTATTGCGATCAATTTGTTGGGTTAAATCCGGTGAAACTACTTGCCAATCATCACCACGATTAGTTGATTTGAATAATTTATTTGCTGCAAAATACAAAGTTGAAGCATCGTGTGAAGAAACAACTAGTGGCGCATCCCAGTTCCAACGGTAAGCAGCTTCTCCTTTACCTGGCATTGGTTGAATTGGAACTTTTTCTCCAGAAATTTTATCGTAGCGTACTAGCCAACCGTATTGTGCTTGAGCGTAAGCAATGTTTGGATTCGACCAATCAGTTGCCGATTCAAAACCGTCACCACCATTTGTAATGAACCAATCTGAGTTTAAAATTCCAGCTGCATTATTGGTTTTCGCTGGTCCTCCCATTGAATTATTATCTTGCGTTCCTCCATAAATATTGTAAAATGGACTCGCGTTATCTGTTGTTACTTTGTAGAATTGAATGATTGGAAGATTGGCGTAATAGTACCACTCCTTTGCGTGAGAATACGTTTCATAAACACCACCATCACAGCCAACTAACCAATGGTTGGTATTGCTTGGGTCAATCCAAATGCAATGATTATCAACGTGTTTATTGGATTCTCCTGTTTGTTTAAACGTTTTTCCTCCATCCTCGCTATGGTGCAAATAAGTATCCATTGCGAAGATTTTATTTTTATCATTCGGGTCACAAATGATTTCTTGGTAGTAGTTTCCACTTGTATTAAAATCGCCTTGTTTTGACCAATTTTCACCTTTATTAGTAGAACGATACAAGCCTTCTTTTTCATACCTTCCTTCCACAATGGCATAAACATAATCCGCATCAACTGGCGAAACAGCTATTCCAATTCTTCCCATATCTCCTTTTGGAAGTCCAGAATTGATTTCTTTCCACGTTTTACCACCATCTGTTGATTTGTAAAGTTTTGATTCAGGACCTCCACCAATGTAAGTTGCTTCATTTCTACGACGTTGATGTGCCGCAGCATACAGAATATCAGGATTTGTTGGGTCGATAGCGATTTCAGAAATTCCTGTTTCGTTGGAAACAAAAAGTGTACGCTCCCAAGTTAAGCCACCGTCAGTTGTTTTATAAACGCCACGTTCGCCACCAGCACTCCAAACCGGACCATAAGCAGCTACCCAAACGATATTTTCATTTGTGGGATGAATGATAATGTTTCCAATGTGTTCGCTCAATTTCAACCCCATATTTGTAAACGATTTCCCTCCATCTAAGGATTTGTAAACCCCATCACCATACGCCACTGAACGTTGGTTGTTGTTTTCTCCTGTTCCTACCCAAACGGTATTCGGATTTGACGGCGCTAATTCAACGCAAGCAATGGAATAAGAGCCGTAATTATCAAAAATGGGAGAGAAAGTAATTCCATGATTTGCTGTGAACCAAACACCTCCAGAAGCCGCGGCAACGTACCACATATCTTTGTTTTTCGGATGAACTGCAATATCAGCTACACGACCAGAAGTTAAAGCTGGACCTACCATTCGGAAAGCAAGGCTTGAAACTGTTCCTGCTTCATAGATGGGTTTTGGAGTTGTCGGTGTTGTTGTGGTTTTAGTTGTTTTTTGAGCTGTTGCCAAAGAGGATACAAGCACAGCAAAAAGGAATAGTTTTCTCATAATTTTAAATCAAAGGAAGTGCTAAAATAAGGTTTATAAATTGAAAATAAATCTGATTCAAAAAAAAATGGTTCAACATAATGTCAAACCATTTTTAAAATATTCTTTAGTAGTTTATCGAATCAAGTGTAAGAAAGTTTGACCTTCTTTTTCTTGTCCGTTTAAACCAACGATTTTGTATTTCATAAAATAAACACCGTCAACAGCTTCTTTTCCGCCAACTGTTCCATCCCAAGTTGCATTCGGTGTGTTTAATTCTACAATTTTATTTCCCCAACGGTTATAAATTGCAGCTTCTTGAGAGGCAGCGTTTATGGTGAAAATTCCGTAAACATCATTTGATTCATCTCCATTTGGACTGAAAACATTTGGAATTTCAATAACTATTTCTCCTATCGGAATAACGGTTACATTTCCTTCCCAAGAATCTGAACATAAACCGTTTGAAGCAACTAATGTTACCGTATAAGTCCCAACAGCAGTATAGGTTGTATTTACGTTAGCTGTTGTTGTAGTAGTTTGGTTTTGTCCATTTCCAAATGCCCAAACGTAATTCGTAGCATTAGTACTAAAATTAGAAAAATCAACTGCTAAAGGAGCACTTCCAGCCAAACTTTCAGGACTTCCAAGCGCTGTTGGTACTGGTAAAACTGTGATTGTTATGTCATCAAATCCTACACAACCATTGGCATCTGTTGCTGTCATCGTGTAAGTTGTTGTTTCAGTTGGAGAAACAGATGGAGTTGCACCTACTAACGCATTGCCCCAAGTAATTGTAATCGTTCCTGTTCCGCCACTTCCACTTCCAGATAGTGTCGTGCTTTGACCAACACAAATTGAAACATTTACTGCCGTTGTTGCGACTACTGGTGCAGGTGAAGTGATAGTTGTAGATTGTGTTGCCGGACAGTTGTTTGCATCAAAAACTGTTACTTGATAAGTTCCTGCTGCTAAATTGCTAAATGTTGCTGAAGTCTGTGGTGTTCCTGTTCCTAAAGCAAAAGTATAAGGACCTGTTCCGCCTGTTGCACTTGCCGTTATTGTACCATCAGTGCTAGTAGCGCATAATGTTTGGCTATTTGTTAAAGTTAAAGTTGGACCACCTAAAGCAGGAATGATAACTTGTAAGGTTTCTTGACAACCGCTTATTTGGTCTGTAACTGTAACATCATAAATTCCAGCAGCGATATTTGAAGCAGTTGCATTCGTTCCACCTGCTGGACTCCAATTGTAAGTGTAATTTCCAGAACCATTTGTAACAGTAACGGTTGCGCTTCCATTTGTTGCACCACAATCAGCAGAAACGATTGTACCTGGAGCTAAAGTAAAAGAAGTAGGAGCGGCGATGGTTGCAGTCGAAGAATTTGTACAATTAGTTCCATCGATTACAGTTACAACGTATGTACCAGCAGCAAGGTTTGTAAACACATTACTTGTTTGTGGTGTTCCTGTTTCTAATTGATAAGTTAAGGTTCCTGTTCCCCCTGAAGCGTTAACAGTAAATTGACCACTATTTGGATTAGCACAAGTTGCATCAACTGTTACAATATTCGTAATAGTGGGACCACCTGTGTTTGGAATTGTAATAGCTAAAGTTTGAGTACATTGATTGGCATCTTGAACGGTTACAGTATAATTTCCACCAATTACATTTGATGCTGTTGCACCAGCTCCACCTGCTGGACTCCAAGAATAAGTGTATGCTCCTGTTCCTCCTGTTGCATTTACTGTTGCGGACCCATCTGCGGTTCCACAAGCTGCAGAAACAATGTTTGAGCTTGTTAGAGTTAAAACGGTTGGTTCCGTGATTGTAATTGTTGTTGAACCAGGACAATTGGCTGCATCTAAAATACTAATAGTATAAGTTCCAGCGGTTAAATTATTTTGAGTCGCACCAGTTAAAGTCGTTGCTCCACCTGTCCATGAATATGTATAAGGAGCCGTTCCACCACTTGTCGAAACAGAACCAATTCCATTTGTTAAACCGTTACAAGTAATGTTTGTTGATGTTGGTGTTGCAACTAAAGTTGGACAAGGACTACAAGAAGTTAAACTAGCAATTGTAAAAACTGTTACAGTTCCAGAAGCATCAGTAACTTGAACTTGCGTTGTTCCACTTGGAGGTGTTGCATTCGTGCCAGTAGCAAAATTAACCCATTGCGCTGGTGTATTACAAGATGTGATTGGCATTACACCACTTAAACATTGATTAACAAACGGTGTCCAACTCCCACCGCAAGCGACGCATTGTGCTTGATTGGTAATTGGTGAAGTTGTTGCTGCTTGAAAAATTGCCCAAGAATAAGGAGCTACTCCGTTGGAAACAGAAATAGAACCGTTTGATTCTACACATGCTGTTAATGCTTGGCAAGGACTTACATTAATAGTTTGAGTTTCTGAACCACAAGCAAGTGTGTAGGTTATTGTATGAGTTCCAACACCTGCGGTTGCTGGGTTAAATGTTCCATTAGCACTCATTCCTGGTCCTGACCAAGTTCCACCAGTAGTTGAAGCAGTTAGTGTAATTGGTGCTCCAGATAAACATTGATTTGGGATCGGACAAATAGAAGCATCACAACAAGTTATTGCTATTGGTGCACAAGCGGCTGCACTTATATGCTGAATACCTCCCGTTCTTGTATTGTCCTCAGAAGTTCCACTTGATCCACCAGCAATTATATTTCCACCTGTGGTTACGTGTATATCATAGACTTTAAAAGAAGTTGGGTAAGTTGCTTGTTGTACCAAACTTTGATTGAATTTCACTACGCCATTGGTTGCACCAACGTAAACATTTCCGCAATCGTCAATATCAATTCCGCTACAGCCAACTTGACGAGTTGTGAAACCAAATTGAGTCGTATTAATAAAACTACCACCAGGAATATTTGCAGTGGCAACAATTGCTCCAGTATTGAAATTACGTTTTTCTAATATATCTCCTCGGTGAACAAAAATAAAGTTTCCGAAAGGTTTTAATGCTTGAATTCCAGAATTTCCTTCTCTGAAATTTTCATTTTTATAGCTAAAGTTGTGTCCACTTCCAATTTTTACATTTGAACCTCCAAGACTTCCACAGGAACTTAAATTGGAATTGATATATCCAATTGTGTCATGTGATAAATAATAGTATTTGTTGTTATTACATTCTGTTAAAGCCCTCACTTCATGACCCACTCCAAAACCAGAAGGAGTACCACTTACCTGAACACTTGCCAAAATGTTTCCATTAGACATATTGACATCATAAATCCAAGGCGAAGGATTAAGTCCACTAATTTTTGTTCCTCCAACTACTAATTTTGATTGGTCACAATTGAATGAAATTGTCCAGAATTCTGAAGTTGCACCTGCTCCTGATGGATTGTTATTATTCCAAGTTAATCCACCATTAGTATTGATACATTGAATTTTTGTTGCTGAACCATTGCAAACATAAGAGTTCCCAATGTCACTTGTTGCGAAACCACCTAACCAACTACCACCAGTTGTATCATAAGGTGTGTTATACGTCCAAAGTAAATTTCCTGTAGGATCATATTTCA
>JBILQY010000048.1:0-11061 GCA_044372955.1 Crocinitomicaceae bacterium
CAGTACATTAACGATGCTTATTGCGATTTTTAGAAAAACGAAATACAAAAATTATAAATACCCTAAAGAAGAGATTCTCATAAACTGATGAAGCTATGATGAAATACATAATTGTTGGACTGGGGACCTTTGGTTCTTCACTCGCGATGAAATTGACAAATCAAGGAAATGAAGTGATTGGTGTGGACAGCAGCATGACAAAAGTGGAGGCTTTGAAAGATCGAATTTCCTACACTATTTGTATGGACGCTACCGACCAATATACAATGACAGGTTTGCCGATGAAAGATTCAGATATTGTGATTGTTGCAATTGGAGAAGATCAAGGTGCAAATATCATGGCAACTGCGATTCTTAAAAATATGAATGTCAAGCGTTTGATTAGTAGAGCAATTAATCCAATGCATGAAAATGTTTTGCGAGCAATGGGAATCACAGAAATTGTAAACCCCGAGGTTGAGACGGCTGAACGTTGGGCGAAAAAATTATGCTTACGTGGAGTAGTTGACTCATTTGAAGTGAACGGAGAATATAGTATCGTAGAAGTAAATACTCCTGCAAAATATGTTGGAAAATCAATGGAAGAAATTGGTTTTCGAAAAAATATGAACTTGGTGGTTTTGACGACTTTGCGATATGAAAATCAAGAGATTTCAAAAGGATTTTTTAACAAAGTAACGCGTGTTCAAGGTGTTGCTTCTCCACAAACAGTATTGGAAGAAGGCGACATTATGGTGATTTATGGAAGTAATAAAGACATTCAGAATTTATTGAAAATTACATAATGAAACATTTAGTTGACACTTATAAGCACAAAGGAAAACGTAAAATTCTTATTGCTGAATTAGCTAAAATGGGCATCAAAGACCAACTCATTTTGGATGCTTTTTTTGCTATTCCAAGACATTACTTCTTAGATATAGTTTTTGAAGATCAAGCTTATTCCAATATGGCTTTTCAAATTGGTGCTGGACAAACAATCTCTCATCCATATACCGTTGCTTTTCAAACACAATTACTAGAAGTTAAAAAGGGAGAGAAGATATTGGAAATTGGAACGGGTTCCGCTTTTCAAACTTGTATACTTTGTAAACTTGGCGCTAAGGTTTTTTCCATCGAAAGGCATTTGTCATTGCATAAAAAAGCAAAAGAAATGATTGATTTCTTTAATTCGAATCCAAATATTTTTTTAAGTGAAGACTACCAAGAAAAAGTGAAAAATTCGCAAAATCATTATTTCAATGCAAAGCTTTTTTTTGGAGATGGATACCAAGGAAGACAGGCTTATGCACCTTTCGATAAAATTTTAGTAACGTGTGGCGCTCCAGAAATTCCAACAGAATTGGTTAAGCAATTAAAAGTTGGTGGAATTATGGTGATTCCTGTAGGTGAGGGGGCTGAACAAAAAATGTTGAAAATAGTAAAAGTTCAACAAGGTGAAATTACCTTGCAAGAGTTTGGAACGTTTAAGTTTGTTCCGATGCTTGAACATAAAGTTAATTCTCAAAAATGAAAGTATTAATAATAGATGACGAACGTGCAATTCGCAGAGCTTTAAAAGAAATTTTGGAATTTGAAGATTGTACTGTTTTAGAGGCAGAAAACGGTAAAGAGGGATTGGAAATTGTAAAATCAAACTCACTTGACTTAATTTTTTGCGATATTAAAATGCCCGTAATGGACGGTACTGAAGTCTTGGAAGTCTTGACCAACGAAGGAAATGAAGTTCCTATCATTATGATTTCAGGTCACGGAACAGTGGAAACAGCCGTTCAATCTATTAAAAAAGGTGCTTTTGATTTCATTGAAAAACCGTTGGACTTGAACCGTATTTTGGTGACTTTACGCAATGTAAAAGATCGAAATAGCTTGGTGCAAGAAACCAAAATTTTAAAAACTACAGTAAAACGTATCAAAGGAAGTTCAATAATTGGTGAATCTGAAGGAATTCAAAAAATCAAAGCAATGATTGAGAAAGTTGCTCCTTCCGATGCACGCGTTTTGATTACTGGTGCTAATGGTACAGGAAAAGAATTAGTTGCTCGCTCGCTTCACGATTTGTCGAATAGAAACAAAATGCCTTTTATCGAAGTAAATTGTGCTGCGATTCCTTCAGAATTGATTGAAAGCGAATTGTTTGGTCATGAAAAAGGGGCGTTTACATCAGCAGTTAAAGACAAAAAAGGAAAGTTCGAATTGGCTTCTGGTGGCACTTTATTCCTTGATGAAATTGGAGATATGTCATTGGGAGCGCAAGCTAAAGTTCTAAGAGCGCTTCAAGAAAATGTGATTCAAAAAGTAGGAGGGGAGAAGGATGTAAAAGTGAATTGCCGTGTTTTAGCTGCAACTAACAAAGACTTGAGAAAAGAAATTGCAGAAGGACGTTTCAGAGAAGATTTATACCATCGCTTGGCTGTTATTCTGATTCATGTTCCTTCTTTAAATGAAAGAAAAGACGATATTCCTTTACTCGCTGAGCATTTCATGACGTTGATTTGCCAAGAACATGGAATTGCTAAAAAATCGTTCGCACCAAAAGCATTAAAAGCATTACAAAACGTTGATTGGTCGGGAAATATTCGCGAATTAAGAAATATTATCGAACGCCTAATCATTCTTTGTGGAAATGAAATTCAAGAAGAAGAAATTCAAATTTATGCCAATCCAAAACACCAATCTTAATATTTTTAGCCACTTAATTTTCAACTTATGAATTCAAAATTAAAAGCACTTTTACCTCACATCATTGCAATCATAGTTTTTATCGGATTGTCGAGTGTTTATTTTTCGCCTCTTTTTGATGGAAATGCATTGCGCCAAAGTGATGTGAAACAATTTCAAGGAATGGCAAAAGAAATTGTCGATTACCGATTAATGAATGAAGGTAAAGAACCTTTGTGGACAAATTCTATGTTCGGTGGAATGCCTGCATATCAAATTTCTGTAGCTCACGATTCTAACGTGCTAATTTACGTGGACAGAGTTATTAAACTTGGTTTGCCTACACCAGTCGGGATTTTGTTTGTCGCGATGCTTGGGTTTTACATTTTCGCACTTTGTTTACGTATAAATCCATGGTTAGGAATTTTAGGAGCTATTGGTTTTGGGTTTTCTACAATAAACATTCTTTATTTAGCTGGAGGTCACGTAACTAAAGTAAATGCAATCATCTACATGGCGCCTGCTTTAGGTGGAATGTTGCTTGCTTTTCGAGGTAAATGGCTTTTAGGAAGTGTGATATTTGGTCTTTTTCTAGGACTAAATATTACTGCGAATCACTTGCAAATGACCTATTATTTTGCCTTTCTTTTAGTAGCGGTTGCTTTAGGAGAAGCTATTCGTTTATTGATTCAAAAGGAGATTTTGACTTTAGGAAAAACAGTAGGAGCCTTAGCAGTTGCAACCGTTTTTGGTGTGCTACCTGCCGCAAGTAACTTATTGACAACCTTAGAATACAGTGAATACACCACTCGTGGAACTACTGATTTAACAATCAAACCTAAAAATCCAACAAACGTTCAAGAGAAAGAAGGTTTGAATAAAAATTACATTTTAGAATACAATTTTGGCCCAGGTGAGTTCTTATCGATTATTGCACCAAATGCAAAAGGAGAAAGAGGTGAATACCTTGGAAATGACGAAGAAGCAATGGCGAATGTTGATGGACAGTATGCCGAACAAATTGCACAAATGAATCGCTATTGGGGAGGACAATCATTCACTGGTGGTGCTTTTTATTTCGGAGCAACGATGATTGCATTTTTCCTTTTAGGCTTGATTTTATTGAAAGACAATTTGAAATGGCCTTTCCTAGCAATCGGTATTCTTGCAATTTTATTAGCTTCCAATGACCCAGGTGGAATCAATGATTTTTTCATCAACAAATTCCCGATGTATAACAAATTCCGAGATTCAAAAATGATTTTGGTGCTTTTACAAGTAATGGTTCCAGCATTAGGAGTTTTGTTTTTAGATCGTTTTTTCAAAGGTTTACAATTGTTAGAAAAAAATAAGACTATTACTTTGAATGATAAAAATCATTCTTTTAGCAAACTAATTAGAAATGGGGAAGGGGCTAAAATAGCAGGTGTTTGCAAAGGAATATCTGAAAATTTAAAATTAAATGTAAACTTAGTTAGAGCCTTGTTTTTAATATTTAGCTTTATAACTTTTGGTTTATCAATTGTCATTTATTTCATTTTTTGGAGTGTCCTTCCTTCAGTAAATTTTGAGAATGATCAAAAAATTGAAGGTTTGATCGGAGACAAAAAATTTGTTGTTGGTGTTGCTGGAATTATAACATTACTCATAGCAATTTTATACATTATCCCATCGCTTTCTGGTTCATTTATTTCAGCAGAAGAGGTGAAAATGTTTGCACAAGCTGCTAAGTCTCCAGACCCAGGACAAGTTTCGTTTGTCAATGGTTTGAAAGTAGAACTTATCAATACCCGAATAGGATTATACAAAGGAGATATGGGAAGAGCGTTGTTACTTGTGATACTCGCTTGTGGAATTGTTTTGGCTTCCGTTTACACAAAAGTTTCACATTTAGTGATTTCATTGGTTGCAATTGCAGTTGTTGCCTTTGATAACATTTCAGTTTCAAAACGTTATTTGAGTAACGAAGAAGAAGGAGGCGTTTACAAAAACTATGAACCAATTGATGCGGCTGCTTTCCCAACACTTCCAGCTTTGGCAGATAATCGAATTTTAGCAAGTGAAATGGAAAGTGTTCCAAATTTTGCTTCAAAGGTTTCAGAGCTTCAGTCTAAAATGGTTGAATCCATTCAATACAAGCAAATCACAGATGAACAAACCCGACGTGCTTTTGCTGCTTTTGGAGTTTTGAGTCTTAATACTAATTATAGAGTACTATCTTTTTCAAATCCATTTGCTGAAACAACAACAAGTTACTTCCATAAAAGTATTGGAGGTTACCACGGGGCAAAATTGAAACGTTACCAAGAAATTGCTGATTTCTACATTTTTGACGAAATGAATCGCATCAACAAAGAAATTTCAATGGCTAAAAACGTGAAGTTACAAGCTTATGGAATGACTGGAATTGTAACGAATGAAAATGCGAAGCAAGTTTTTGATACCATTCAAATTGGTGAGATTGCGGTTACTGACTCAAATGCTGTTTTGAATATGTTGAATACAAAGTATTTAGTACTTGACAGAACGAAAGAGCCAATTAAAAATGTGAATGCAAATGGTGCTGCTTGGTTTGTTGGAAAAATGAAAATTGTAAACTCTTCCAATGAGGAGATGAAAGCGCTCGAAGGATTAAATTCAAAAGAAGAAGCAATTTTTAATAAAAAGGATTTTGCTTCCATCTCAATTAAATCAAGCTATTCAAAGGATTCAAGCGCAAAAATCAAGTTAACCAACTATGGAACGAACGTACTAAAATACAGCTCAAATTCAAAAACAGAATTACCTGCGATTTTTAGTGAAGTTTACTATCCGGAAGGTTGGAACTGTTACGTTGATGGTAAGCAAATTGAAACATTTAGAGCAAATTATATTCTTCGAGGGGCCATTATTCCAGCTGGAAAACATAACATCGAATGAAAATTCGAACCTACTTCTTATGTCAAAGGATCAACGTATGCTTCCATTTTTTCTATCTTGTTGTTGTTAACTTTCTTTGGTGTAAGCGTTTTAGAGTTGAAGAAAGCATTGGGTAAAGAAGAGGAAGTTAAAGCATAGATTTATTTCCAATATAGTTGAAAGTCTTTACGAAAAAGTTCACAGACTTTTATGGAATGGATTAGAAGTTGAATCAATATGAAAAGATGAATTTACGAATAATCGATTTACATTTATCGCTGATCTAGATGGTTTGCCGATTGAGTTTTATGAAGAAAAAATGAATAGCTAGTCTAACTAAAACCAAATTTATACAGGTAGAACTACCTGATTTTTAATTTTTCGAACATTTTTCGAACATTTATATTTATTTTTGATAAAATCTTATAAAAAAATTTGAATTATGATAAAATACCTACTTTTATTGGCTTTGCCAATTGTTTCATTAAATTCTTTCTCTCAAACAATTTATGACAATCTTTTAATACATTATAAATTTGACGGAGACGCTGATGATTACAGCGGAAATAGCTACCACGGTTCAGTAAATGCAACATTAACGACCGATAGAAATGGAACACCAAACAAGGCTTATCATTTTGATGGAGTTTCTGAGTTCATTAATTTCCCAAATGTCTCAGCTTTAAAGCCACAATTACCTCTTTCTTATTCTTTTTGGGCTAAATTAGATGATATTAATGCAACCAAAACCGTATTTGTTGCCAATTGTTTTTCTCAAGACAATCATGCTGGAGTATGGATGAATGGTTCAGGGGCAGGTAAATTAGCAATAAACTATGGAAGTGCAACAGGTTTAACAGGAAATGATAACCTAAGAAATAAAGTAGGAACAACTATTTTGCAAACTGGTGTTTGGTATCATTTTGTTGGAATTTGTAGGTCGGAAACAGATATGGAACTATACATAAATTGTATTAATGATCAAGGGACTTATGCTGGTGCAGGAGGTGAATTAGGATATACTAGTGATGCTGGAAATATTGGTAGAAAAGATGTTTCTGGTCAATCTCCATACCATTTTAAAGGTTCAATGGATGAATTTATGTATTGGGACAGAGCGATTTCATTAAGTGAAATAGACATTTTGTGTAATGGAACACTTTCCTTGAATGAAAATGATTTTAGCCATGTTTCGATTTACCCTACACCGACAAATTCAGTTTTGAATGTGAAAAATCATTTGGATAAGTTTGAAAACTACAAAATTTACAATGTTACTGGACAAGTGATTTCTGAAGGTAAATTCTCAGAAGAAATCAATGTAAGTGAAATGAGTACTGGTGTTTACATCTTGGAATTAAGCTCAGATTCAAAGTCATTTAAAAAGCAATTTATTAAGTATTAATAGATAAGGCTCTGATTAGTTTCTTAGTTAAACTTGAATCATGAAAAGAATAACTTTTGTTTTTACTATTTTTTTGTCACAAGTTTTTGCTCAAAACCTTGAGGGAAATTTATTAATACATTATAAATTTGATGGGAATGCGGATGATTTTAGTGGTAACAATTACCATGGAACAGTAAATGCAACATTAACAACGGATCGAAATGGTAATCCTAATAGTGCTTATCATTTTAATGGTTCAACAGAATTTATAGCCTTTCCAAATATTTCACAGTTAAAGCCACAACTACCAATTACGTATTCTTTTTGGGCAAAATTAGATGATACTTATGCAACCAAAACGGTTTTTGTAACGAATTGTTTTTCAATAAACAATCACTCGGGAGTCTGGATGAATGGATCTGGAAGCGGAAAATTAGCTATTAATTTCGGAGCAGCAAGTGGTTCAACTTCCGATGATAACCTTCGAAATAAAATAGGAACAACAGTATTGCAAACTGGAATTTGGTACCATTTTGTTGGAATTTGTAGGTCTGCAACAGATATGGATTTGTATATAAACTGTCTAAACGATGGTGGGACATACAATGGATATGGAGGAGGTTTGAATTACACAAGTGACGCTGGCAATATTGGAAGAAAAGACGTAGCGACGCAACTTCCATACTATTTTAAAGGTTCTATGGATGAATTTATGTTCTGGGATAGGGCATTGACACCTGATGAAATAAATATGGTTTGTAATGGAAGAACATCTTTAGATGAAAATGATTTTAGCCATGTTTCAATTTATCCCAATCCTACGAATTCAATTTTAAATATTAAAAATCATTTGGATGAGTTTAACTACTTCAAAATTTACAATTTAACTGGACAAGTAGTTGTTCAAGGTGTTTTTACAGATGAAATTAATGTCTCTGAATTTGCAAGAGGTAGTTACATCTTAGAGTTGTTTACAAAAACTAAATCATTCAAAACTAAAATAATAATTGATTAATTAGCAATAAAGCTAGTTTCAAATAAGTTCTTCTTGCTGAAATTGTTGACTTTTTTTTTTGTGTCTTGTAAATCTAAATTCAATTTTAAAAATTAATAAAGATTTTAGTTTTTTTTATCGCTGTAAATGTAAAAAACCATGTTCTGTAAATTTTGAAGAGTTGAAATCTTCATAATTTACTTTCCAGAAGTAAACTCCTTCTGAACATTCTTTGCCGTTTGAAGTACCATCCCATCCTGATAATAAATTGGAATTATTATAAATCACATTTCCCCATCTATTCACTATCAGAATAGTATAATTCTTTATTTTTGAATAGGAAACAGGTGTAAAATAATCATTTATTCCATCTCCATTTGGTGTGAAAATCGTAGGCATTTCTATTTCAGAATTACACATCTTCACATTTATCAGAAAGTCATGTTCAACTTGACATACACCAACTGTAACGACAACAGAATATAATCCTGCTTGGTTCACAATTAAACTAGAATTTGTAGAATTATCTTGCCATAGGTAGTTTGCTCCTTGACTAAATGCAGAAAGTGAAATTGATTCATCAAGGCAAAAAGTTGTGTCATTTGAAAAGTTAATTTGTGGAGGATTTTGAATAGTCAATATAAAGGTATCTCTTAACGTTCCACAAATATTACTTACATCAACCCAATAAGTTCCGGGTTGATCAATCATTAGAGTAGGTGAATTGGAATTATCTTGCCAACTATAATTTGCACCAGTATAAAAGGCATTTAAAACTGTACTAGTTCCATTACATAATGTGATATCATTTCCTAGATTTACGATTGGCGCATTTTGAGTCAGAATATTTATCGAATCTCTTACCAAACAATTTCCTGTAGAAACATCCACCCAATAAACACCAGCTTGATTGACTGAAAATGTAGGTTGGGAAGAATTGTTTTGCCAAACATAAGTTGCATTTTGGATATTTGGATTTAAAATTAAAGTTGAATTTTCACAAATTGTTGTATCATTACCCAAATCAAAGGCTGGTGGAATTTCAACAGTCACGTTTATCGAATCTCGGACCACAGCGCATTGATTCTCAACTTCTATCCAATAAATTCCAGAATTGTTAACGATTAATGTTGAATCAAATGAGTTATTATTCCAAAGAATTGTAGCATTTCCTCCGCCATAAATTGGAATTAGTTCTGTTGTTAAATTACTACAAACTGTTGTATCATTGCTAAGTTGAACATTTGGTGGGGAAATAACTCCAACCAGAATTGTATCTGAAACAATACAAGTGCCAGATGAAACTGTTACCCAATAATTTCCTGCTTGTGACACTGCAAATGTAGAGTTTGTCGAATTGTCTTGCCAGATGTAAGTTGCGAATGGAATATTAGGATTTAGAATAAGTGGAATGTTGGTACAGGCGGTTGTATCATTTCCAAAATTTAAAGCTGGAGCTATTTCGACTGTTACATTTATCGAATCTCTGACTACAGCGCATTGATTCTCAACTTCTATCCAATAAATTCCCGAATTGTCAACGATTAATGTTGAATCAAATGAGTTATCATTCCAAAGAATTGTAGCATTTCCTCCACCATAAATTGGAATTAGTTCTGTTGTTAAATTATTACAAACTGTGGTGTCATTGCCAAGTTGAACATTTGGTGGTAAAATAGTGCTAATTGTAATTGAATCTGAAACAATACAAACGCTTGATGAAACTGTAACCGCATAATTTCCAGTTTGAGACACTGTAAATGTAGAGTTTGTCGAATTGTCTTGCCAGATGTAAGTTGCGAATGGAATATTAGGATTTAGAATAAGTGGAATGTTGGTACAAACGGTTGTGTCATTTCCAAAATCTAAAGTTGGTGCAATTTCAACGGTTACACTAATTGAATCTCTAATTAAAGCGCATTGATTCTCAACTTCTATCCAATAAATTCCAGAATTGTTAACGATTAATGTTGAGTCAAGTGAGTTATCACTCCAAAGAATTGTTGCATTTCCGCCACCAAATATTGGAATTAGTTGTGTAATTATATTACTACAAACAGCGGTGTCATTCCCAAGTTGAACATTTGGTGGAGAAATAACTCCAACCAGAATTGTATCTGAAACAATGCAAGCTCCAGATGAAACTCTAACCCAATAATAACCTGCTTGTGAAACAACAAATGTTGAGTTTATTGAATTATCTTGCCAAGTGTATATTGCATTTAAAGTACTTGCATTAAGATTAAATGATGAATTTGTACATATAGTGGTGTCGTTGCCTAGATTTATGAAGGGTGGACTTTCAAATGTTATATTAATCGTATCCCTATCTAATCCACAATTATTGGAAACTTCTACCCAATATTGACCAGATTGATTAACTGTTAAAGTTGTTAAAGTTGTGTTGTTTGACCACAAAAAACTACCATTTGAAATGTTTGGATTTAAAGTTAAGGTTGAATAGTTACATAAAGTTGTATCATTTCCAAGTTGAACTGAAGGCGTATTATTATTTGAAACTATAACTGAATCGATATCAGTACAAGTATTATCTGAAATTTCTACCCAATAAACTCCTGCTGAACTGACATTTATAGAAGGTGTTGTTTCGCCAGTGTTCCATAAATAACTTGTTGCATTTGAGTTAGTTGCATCAATCGTTGAGTTATTTGAATTACAAAGAGTGATATTGTGACCGGCATCTGCTGTTAATGAGCAATTTATTGGACAATCGAAATAAATGGAATCTATAATCAATCCTGCATTGACACTTGAAGGTCTATTATATCTAAAACTTACACTTGTAATACTACCATTCCAATTTATCCAACCAGCAGTGTTGTTATTGTTATTGCTTGGATTATTATCAAACGGAGTTACTGTATTTCCAACCAAATAAAAAGGATTAGCGATTGGAATAGTACTTACGCTACTTGGAATAGGATTAATTAATGATAAATGCTCTTCTGGTTGAGGTAATCCACTATTGTTTTCATCTAAGTCAATAAATCGAATTCTTAAATTATTAATTGGTTGATTAAACGTTATTGACATGTTTATGGTTGTTGCTGTATTACTTGCAGTTGCAGGCATTATTAGACAGTTATTATTATAGGGTGCC
>JBILQY010000406.1:0-2854 GCA_044372955.1 Crocinitomicaceae bacterium
TGGGGAGTTGGAAGCAGCAGGTGGTGCAGCGTATATTTCATCACTGACTAATCGCGTTGCGTCTTCTGCTCACATTCAGTTTCACGCGCGAATTATTGCTGAAAAGTTTATTAAACGAGAACTTATTCGTGTAAGTAGCGAAATTATCCGCGATTCGTTTGACGAGACAAAAGACGTTTTTGAATTATTAAATGCAGCAGAGCAAGATCTCTTTTCAATTGCAGAAAACAACATGAGTAAGCAAGTTGCTTCTATGTCGAATGTGGTGCGCGAAGCAATCAAAGAAATCGAAAAAGCAGCTCAGAATTCAGATGGTATTTCTGGTGTTCCAACAGGTTTCTTTGATTTGGATAAAGTAACATCTGGCTGGCAACGCTCAGATATGATTGTTTTGGCAGCACGTCCAGGGATGGGGAAAACAGCATTCGTTCTATCAATGGCAAGAAATACAGCAGTTGATTATAACATGGGAGTAGCGGTTTTCTCTTTGGAGATGTCTGCTGTTCAGTTGGTTAAACGTTTGATTGCGAGTGAAGCACGAATTGACGCACAAAAATTGCGTAAAGGTGATTTGAAAGATCATGAGTTTCAGCAAATGCATTCGCGAATTACAAAACTTTCTAACGCACCTTTATTCATTGACGATACTCCAGGTTTATCAATTTTTGATTTCCGAGCGAAATGCCGACGTTTGAAACAACAACACAATATTGAATTAATAATCATCGATTACTTGCAATTAATGTCTGCCAAAGATGGTAAAGGTGGAGGAAATCGCGAGCAAGAAATTTCAACTATTTCACGTTCAATCAAGGAAATTGCAAAAGAACTAAATGTGCCAATTATTGCGCTTTCACAGTTGAGTCGATCGGTGGAGCAAAGAGGTGGCGATAAACGTCCACAACTTTCAGATTTACGTGAGTCGGGTGCAATTGAACAAGATGCGGATATCGTTTCGTTCATTTATCGTCCTGATTATTATGGTATTACTGTAGATGACGATGGTCAACCCAATAACGGAATCGGTGAAATTATCATTGCAAAACATAGAAATGGATCCTTGGAAAGAGTGCGTTTACGATTCGTTCCAGAATATGCTCGTTTTGAGAATCTACACGAAATGCCTGCTTTGGAGGAATCAAGTCCTTTGACAAATGGTATCGCTTCTTTTGGTCAATCTCAAAATACAATGATTCTTCCAAGTAAAATGAATAGTCAACCTGAAACAGAAGATGATGACATTGATTTTGTGAGTGATAGAACAGAGGATAGCCCTTTTTAATTTTCAATTTTCAATTTTGAATTTTCAATTCTTTGATTTTTTTAGAGTGATAATGAATACAAAAACAGATTAAAACATAATTAAAATATGAAGAACATACTTTTTGCATTCTTTCTATTATTGGTTGTTCCATTAAAAGCAACGCAGATTTTGATTCCGATGGATGAGGCTCAAAACAATCATTTAAAGGCTTATGGAATTGCTTTTTGGACTTTAGAAAATGAAGTAGTCATTGAATGGTTGCTGAATTATCGCGGTGGTTCTTTCTTGATTCCACATTTAAAAACAATTGAAGAAGAATTAATCATTCGTGGTGTGCGTTACGATATTTTGACAGATGGTCAAGTAAATAATATTCGTTCACAAATTGCTGACCCAGAAGTGAATATGGAAATTGTTCAGTTGGAAAAAGCACCAAAAATCGCAGTTTATACGCCACCTAACAAACAACCTTGGGACGATGCAGTGACACTTGTTTTGGAATATGCTGAAATTAAATACGATAAAATCTACGATTCAGCGATTGTTGTAGGATTGTTACCAAAATACGATTGGTTGCATCTACACCATGAGGATTTCACAGGGCAATATGGTAAGTTTTATGGTAATGCGCGCTACCAAAGTTGGTATCAAGAACAAGTGATGATTGCAGAAAAAGATGCTAAAATGTTGGGATTCAAAAAAGTTTCTGAATTGAAGCTCGCAGTTGCGAAAAACTTGAAAAACTTTGTTGTAGGTGGCGGTTTTCTATTTACGATGTGTAGTGGAACCGATAGTTTTGACATAGCACTTGCAGCACAAGGTGTTGATATTTGTGAAGCTGTGTTCGATGGTGATCCATCGGACGGTCGAGCGCAAGAAAAATTGGATTTTACCCAAACTTTTGCATTTAAGGATTTTCACCTAATTAAAGACCCAATGGTTTACGAATATTCAGACATTGATGGAACGGATTTAAGAACCAATAGAATAATCACTGAACCAATCGATCAATTCACTTTATTTGATTTTTCTGCCAAATGGGATGTTGTACCAACCATGTTGACACAGTGTCACGTAGATGTAATCAATGGTTTTATGGGACAAACAACTGATTTCAAGAAAGAATTTATCAAATCAAATGTGTTGATTTTAGGAGAAAACAAAGCCGCTGGAACCGCAAGATATATTCATGGAGAAATGGGGCAGGGGACTTGGACATTTTACGGAGGGCATGATCCTGAAGATTATCAGCATTTCGTTGGTGATCCAGTTACAAATTTGAGCTTACATCCTAACTCTCCTGGTTATCGATTGATTTTGAATAATATACTATTTCCTGCTGCAAAAAAGAAAAAAAGAAAAACATAGAATTTTAAAAAAAGTATTGCTAAATCAATAGTTTTTGTTAAACTTGCGTCAATTCTTTATTACCAATAGGTTTTTCTTCGAAATCCTATCCAATCAAAAAAAATTATACAATCTAAATGGATCGTAAAACATTAGAGACAAAAAAAATCTCAGACCTGAGAGTTATCGCTGAAACTGTTGGAATTGAAAACGCAAGCGACTATAAAAAAGCCGAATTAATAA
>JBILQY010000049.1:0-10970 GCA_044372955.1 Crocinitomicaceae bacterium
TTCTAACTCAGTATATTCTTCTGGATTCGTAACATCCAAAAACAGCGAAACCTCACCTTTAAATCCGTGAAGTTTCGCTATAGATCCTAATTGAAAAAAATCTTCTTTATTCATTTCTGCTTATTCAGCAGCACCTTCTTCTTGTGCTTCTTCGTTTGCAGTTTCTTCAGTTGACTCTTCAGTTGCAGCTTCTTCTGATGCTACTTCCTCAGCTACTTCTTCAACAACTGGTGCGTTTTTAGCAGCTAATTCAGCAGCTTTTGCAGCATTTGCAGCTTCTTCAGCTTTCAATCTTGCGATTCTTTCTTGTTCAGCGTTTTTCACTAAACCATCTTTTTTACCTTCGATTTTTGCTTCTTTAGCAGCCAACCAAGCTGTGAATCTCTCTTCCACTTGCTCCATTGTTAATGCTCCTTTAGCAACACCTTTAATTAAATGGTTTTTGAATAAAACACCTTTGTAAGAAAGAATTGCTTTAGCTGTATCAGACATTTCAGCTCCCGATTGTACCCAGTTAAGTGTTTTTTCGAAATCAATGTCAATTACTGCAGGATTCGCTGTTGGATTGTATGTTCCCAATTTCTCGATGAACTTACCATCTCTTTTCGCTCTGCTGTCAGCAGCTACTAAATGGAAAAACGGTTTACCTTTTTTTCCATGTCTTTGTAATCTAATTCTTGTTGCCATAAGGGTTTACAGTTTGAGGTACGAAACCTCGGTTTATAAAAAATTTTGAGGTGCAAAGATAAGCATCTTTTTAGAATCTGCAAGTCTTCTTTTAAATTGTTCATATACAGTAAAAAACCCACTAAAAACAAGAAAGAATTTCAATTTTAAATTTCTTTCAAAAACCACAAATTACAAGCTGTGTGGCTAGAAGTTCCAAGCGACTGATTGAGTTGTTTAAATCCTGTTTGGAGATACATATTTACTGCCTTAGCATATTCAGGTAAACTTTCGATATAAATAGATTTATAACCCATTTGTATTGCTGATTCGATGCATTTATTCATTAATTCTAACCCAAAACCATTACCTCTAGCTTCTTTTGAAATGTAGAATTTAACTAATTCAACACACTTTTCATCCAAACCTTCCGTTGGAAACAAACCACAACAGCCAACTGCCTTCCCTTCAATTTCAAGTACCCATAAGATGGAATTTTCTTTTTGAAATAACTCAAACAAATTATCAGTCGTTGGATCTGAAAAAACAGTTCCTTGCTGAGGCGCATCGTGTTCAATAAATACCTCACGAATCATTGTTGCTAAAGCAAGATTATCACTTTTTTGGATGGTTCGAATGGTTGAATTCATTATTTGCTGTTAAATAAAAAGGAGACCTTTCGATCTCCTTCTTTGTTTTATTTACTTGCAGGATAAACCTACTTTTTCATCTGATTTTACAAGTGTATTACCTCACCATAAGCTGCTGCTGCTGCTTCCATAATTGCTTCAGACATTGTTGGATGTGGATGAACCGTTTTAATCAATTCTTCACCAGTTGTTTCCAATTTACGAACAGCAACTAATTCTGCTACCATTTCTGTAACATTTGCTCCAATCATGTGTCCTCCTAAAAGTTCACCGTATTTAGCATCGAAAATTAATTTCACAAAACCATCTTTTGCTCCAGCTGCGCTCGCTTTACCAGAAGCTGAGAACGGGAATTTTCCAACTTTAATTTCGTAACCAGCTTCTTTCGCTGCTTTTTCTGTCATACCTACAGATGCAACCTCAGGTGAACAATACGTACATCCTGGGATATTACCATAATTCAATGGCTCTGGATGGTGACCAGCGATTTTTTCTACACAAATAATTCCTTCTGCAGAAGCAACGTGCGCCAATGCTGGTCCAGGGACAACATCACCAATTGCATAGTAACCAGGGATGTTTGTTTGGTAATAATCATTCACTAAAATGCGACCTTTATCTACCACAATTCCAACTTCTTCTAATCCAATATTTTCGATATTTGCTTGAATACCAACAGCTGAAAGAACAACATCACATTCGATTTTTTCTTCTCCTTTTGCTGTTTTAACAGTAACAACACATCCAGCTCCTTTAGTATCTACTGTTTCTACAGAAGAGTTTGTCATTACTTTAATTCCAGATTTTTTGAATGATTTCTCCAATTATTTGGCAAGTATTCTACAACCGTTACCTCAGTTCCAATTGCATTGTAAAAATAAGCAAACTCAACACCAATCGCACCTGAACCAACAACTACTAACCTTTTAGGTTGCGTTGCTAATGTCATTGCTTGACGGTAACCGATGATTTTTTCACCATCTTGCGGAAGATTCGGCAATTCACGAGAACGAGCACCAGTTGCAATGATAACTCCTTTTGTAGCAGTATATTCTGTTGTTATTCCAGTTTCGTCCGTAACTGCAA
Source organism: Crocinitomicaceae bacterium (assembly GCA_044372955.1). Lineage (GTDB taxonomy): Bacteria > Bacteroidota > Bacteroidia > Flavobacteriales_D > Crocinitomicaceae > UBA952. Next base: position 2,403 of record JBILQY010000049.1, read on the forward strand.
CTTTTTTACCTGCTTTAATAATTCCGTTACCTTTAAGAACGTCGATTTTATTTTTCTTCATTAAGAATTGGATACCATTGCTCATTCCATTAGCCACATCGCGACTTCTTTTAACCATTCCTCCAAAATCAGCAGAAGCATCTTTAACAGTGATTCCGTAATCAGCTGCGTGAGAAATATATTCAAAAACGTTTGCAGATTTCAACAATGCTTTCGTTGGAATACATCCCCAATTTAAACAAATTCCACCCAGCGATTCACGCTCAACGATAGCCGTTTTCAAACCTAATTGAGAAGCACGGATAGCAGTAACATATCCACCTGGTCCGCTACCAACAACAATAATATCGTAATTCATAATTTTAATTTTAAGGCACAAAATTAATGAAAAAAATAGAGCGATATTATCCTAATCAAAAACAAGATTTTTTTCTTTTAAGCCCTTCCTTTTTTCAATCTTTCAATGTTAAAAAAATAGCATAAATAGCAATTCCTTAGGTATCCGTTTCTTTAATTAATGCTTACTTTTGCTCTGAAAAATTTTAGAATGGAAAGCACACTTCAAAAAGAAGCAACACTCGAGCAGGCAATTGATTTAGGACTGAGAGCAGACGAGTTTGAAATGATCAAAGAAATTTTAGGTAGAACTCCAAATTTTACGGAAACAGCTGTTTATTCAGTAATGTGGTCGGAACATTGTTCTTACAAAAATTCAATTTTATGGTTGAAAACTTTACCTAAAGATGGCCCTCACATGTTAGTAAAAGCAGGTGAAGAAAACGCTGGTTTAGTTGATATCGGAGATGGATTGGGTTGTGTTTTTAAAATTGAATCACACAATCACCCAAGTGCATTGGAACCTTATCAAGGTGCTGCAACTGGCGTTGGTGGAATCAATCGCGATATTTTTACGATGGGTGCTCGTCCGATTGCTCAGTTAAATTCTTTGCGTTTTGGAAACATTGAACAAGCTAGAACAAAATGGTTAGTGAAAGGTGTGACTAAAGGAATTGGCGATTACGGAAATGCTTTTGGTATTCCAATCGTTGGTGGTGAGGTGTTTTTTGATGATTCTTACAATACGAATCCTTTAGTAAATGCTTTTTCTGCTGGAATTATTGATACAAAGAAAATGATTTCTGCTACTGCAAAAGGTCCAGGAAATCCTGTTTTTATTGTTGGTTCTGCTACTGGAAAAGATGGGATTGCTGGTGCTGCCTTTGCATCCAAAGATATAACTGAAGATTCAGCAAATGACTTACCTTCAGTTCAAGTTGGAGATCCGTTTATGGAGAAATTGCTTTTAGAAGCAACTATGGAATTAGCTGGTACTGATTGTATTCGTGGAATGCAAGATATGGGTGCGGCTGGAATTACTTGTTCTACAAATGAAATGAGTGCAGCTGGAAATGTAGGGATGGATATTCATTTGGATCGAGTTCCAACACGTCAAGACAATATGTTACCTTACGAGATTTTACTTTCCGAATCTCAAGAAAGAATGCTTGTTGTAGTTGAAAAAGGAAAAGAAAAAGTAGTTAAAGATATTTTTGATAAATGGGATTTACACGCTGAAGAAATTGGTGTAGTTACTGAATCTGATCGAGTTCGTTATTTTATGAATGGCGAAATGGTTGGTGATGTTCCTTGTCAATCCTTAGTTCTTGGAGGTGGAGCTCCACAATATAAAAGAGAATATAAAGAACCAGCTTATTACCAAGAATTCAAAAAGTTCTCAATTGATTCTGTTGAAATGCCTTCAAATTTAAAAGAAGTAGGTTTCAAAATGTTAGGTTTGCCAAATATCGCTTCAAAACGTTGGGTGTATGAGCAATATGATTCAATGGTTGGAACAAAAAATATGACAACGAATCGTCCTTCGGATGCAGGAGTTGTAAATATCAAAGGAACCAATAAAGCGTTAGCAATGACAGTGGATTGTAATTCACGTTATGTAAACGCTGATCCTGAAGTTGGAACGATGATTGCTGTTTCTGAAGCTGCAAGAAATATTATATGTGCAGGAGGAATTCCAAGCGCTATTACTAATTGTTTAAACTTCGGAAATCCATACAATCCAGAATCATATTGGCAATTTGTAGGTGCAATTAAAGGAATGTCAGCAGCTTGTTTGAAATTTGAAACGCCAGTAACAGGTGGAAATGTTTCTTTCTACAATCAAACTTCTATGAACGGAGTTGAAGTTCCAGTGTTCCCTACTCCAACGATTGGTATGATTGGAATTGTACCTAACAAAGACAAAGTAATGACCTTGGACTTCAAACAAAAAGGAGACTTGATTTTCTTAATTGGAGATTATATTGAAGATATTGCATCTTCTGAATATTTAGCGACTTATCACGGAATAAAAGGATCGCCAGCACCTTATTTTGATTTGGAAAAAGAATATGAAATGCAAAATGCCGTTAAAGGTTTGATTGAACATAATTTAGTAAATGCTGTTCATGATGTTGCCGACGGTGGATTATATGTAACTTTGGTTGAAATGTCAATGCCAAGAGAATTGGGATTTGATATTGTAACTGACTCTGAAGTGCGTGAAGATGCATTTTTATTCGGTGAAGGTCAAGGCCGTGTAGTAGTTACAGTTACAGAAGAACAAGAGGAAGAATTCTTAGAATATATGGTAGAAACAGGAGTAAATTTAACTTTACTTGGGCACGTTACCAAAGGAAAACTGCAAGTAGATGAAATGCCTTACGGATTTATTTCAGAAGCAAAAGACATTTATGATAATGCGCTTGCAAAACATTTAGAAAATTAAAATGGAATACAACACAACAAGAAATCATTTGATTCTACCTGAGTATGGCAGAAATGTTCAAAACATGATTGCACATGCTAAAGAATTAGAAGATCGTTCGGAGCGCAATAGAGCTGTCCAAGCAATCATTGAAGTAATGGGACAATTAAATCCACACTTACGTGATGTTGACGACTACAGACACAAACTTTGGACACATTTATTCGTGATGGCTAATTTCGATTTAGATGTTGATACACCTTATGAAATTCCGAAACCTGAAGTTTTAAACGAAAAGCCTGAGTGGATGGAATACCCAAAAAGCAACATTAAATATGGGCATTACGGGAAATATACACCCATGATTTTGGAAACAGCAAAAACAACTGAAGATCCAAATGAAAAGGAGTATTTGAAAAATTCAATGGCCAATTTTATGAAGAAACAATACCTTTCTCATAACAATGATGCAGTTGAAAACAATGTTATTGCAGGTCATTTAAAAGAATTGTCTGACGGAGAATTAATACTTGAGAACCCAGATGAATTGATTAATACAAATACAATTCTTCGTTCTATGGGTATTGGACCAAATAACAACAATAAGAAATTTAGTAAAAAACCAAATTTCAAGCAGAAACAAAACCAAAATCAAAAACAAAAATTCAAAAAGCAATAGTATGGCTTCATTTGAAATATATGGTGGAAAACCTTTAAAAGGGGAATTATATCCTCAAGGAGCAAAAAACGAAGCACTTCAAGTCTTATGTGCTCCTCTTTTAACAGAAGAAAAAGTGACGATTTCTAACATTCCTGACATTGTAGATGTAAACAAATTGATGGCTTTACTTCAAACGATGGGAGTTAAAATCGAAAAGGTTGAAAAAGGAACTTATATTTTTCAAGCAAAAGACATTGATTTATCTTACTTAGAAACAGAAGACTTTAAAAAAAGAGCTTCAGCTTTACGTGGTTCTATTATGATTGTTGGGCCACTTTTGGCACGTTTCGGAAGAGGATTTATACCTAAACCAGGTGGTGATAAAATTGGAAGACGTCGTTTAGACACTCACTTTGAAGGATTTGCATTATTAGGTGCAAAATTCAATTATGATGCTGGTGAACACTTTTATTCGGTAGAAGCTGAACACTTAAAAGGAACCTATATTCACTTGGATGAAGCTTCTGTAACAGGAACTGCTAATGTTTTAATGGCAGCTGTTATGGCAGAAGGAACAACCACTTTTTACAACGCTGCTTGCGAACCATATATTCAACAGTTATGTAAAATGTTAAATTCCATGGGTGCAAAAATCTCTGGTATTAGCTCAAATTTATTAATTATTGAAGGTGTTAAGGAATTGAAAGGTTGTTTCCATCGAATTCTACCTGACATGATTGAAATTGGAAGTTTCATTGGTTTAGCTGCAATGACACAATCTGAAATAACAATCAAAGATGTAAGCTGGGACAACTTGGGAATCATTCCAAATGTTTTCCGAAGAATGGGAATTAAATTGGAGAGAAGAGGAGATGATATTTTCATACCTGCTCAAGAAAAATACGAAATTGACACATTTATCGATGGTTCAATTTTAACCATTTACGATGCACCTTGGCCTGGTTTTACTCCAGATTTACTTTCAATTATCTTAGTAGTTGCAACACAAGCCAAAGGCTCCGTTTTGATTCACCAAAAAATGTTTGAGTCGCGTTTATTTTTTGTTGATAAACTAATTGATATGGGAGCTCAAATCATTTTGTGTGACCCACATAGAGCAACTGTAATTGGTTTGAATCGTGAGCACAGTTTGAAAGGTATTAACATGACTTCGCCTGATATTCGTGCTGGTGTTTCTTTGTTGATTGCGGCGTTATCAGCAACTGGAAAAAGTGTAATTGAAAACATTGAACAAATTGACAGAGGATACCAAGATATTGAAATGAGATTGCGTAATATAGGTGCAGATATTAGAAGAATCGGATAATGAAAAAACAACTTTTTATCACTTTAGGAATTATAATCATTTTGGGCTGTGTTTCAGTCTGCATGCGTAATCCAAATCCTGAATTAAAAGTTGACATTGCACCTGAGATTGAATTAATTTCTCCATCAGGAAAGACAGTAAAACTATCTAAGCTCAGAGGAAAACTAGTACTTATTGACTTTTGGGCATCTTGGTGTGGACCTTGTAGAAGAGAAAATCCAAATGTTGTTGAAGCTTATTTAAAATACAAAAACACAAAATTCAAAAACGCAAAAGGATTTGAAGTTTATAGTGTTTCGTTAGATCGCGATGAAAAAGCGTGGAAAGAAGCGATTAAAATGGATAAATTAATCTGGAAAAATCACGGATGGGATAAAGAAGGAAAAGCTTCAGCAGCGTACAATGTTTCATCAATTCCTTCTGGTTTCTTAATTGATGGCGAAGGAAAAATTGTTGCCCAAGGTGGACAATTAAGAGGAATGAATTTACATTTGGCAATTGAAAAGCAATTGAAATAAATTAGATTCGATCTAAAACATATTCAATTAATCCATTCATTTCTTTGTCATAACCTTTCGAAAATTCGTAATTAGGACGGTTAGCCACACCTAAACAAATAGTTGTGCATTTATGTCCTAAAGCTTTACCTAAAGCAAACAATGCCGAACTTTCCATTTCAAAATTTAAAATTTGAAGTCCGTCACTTTCAAATGAACTCAAACGAGTATGAATTTCAGAAGCATAGGTGGGTATTCTCAAATTTCTTCCTTGTGGTCCATAAAATCCTGAACTCGTAATTGTTATTCCTTGATTCGTTAATTCTGAAGCAAAACGATTTGTCATTTCATTATCCGCTGAAATTAAATAAGGAATAATTTTTTCGGGTAAACCGATGTGATTTTGAACAATTTCACCTAAAACCAACTCCTCTTCACTGAAAGGAATTTCATAAAAATGCGCGATGTTATCTAATCCTAATGCATGAGATGAAAGTATATAGGAATGAATAGGAATATGCGACTGAACAATCCCACAAGTTCCAATTCTTACTATTTCTAATTCTGTTTTTGCTTCTTTCTCAATACGATTTTCTAGATCAATGTTAACTAAAGCATCTAATTCATTAATTACAATATCAATGTTATCAGTTCCAATTCCCGTTGACAAAACAGAAATTCGTTTTCCTTTATAAACACCTGTATGACAAGTAAATTCACGATGTTGAGATTGATGCTCAATTGAATCAAAAAACTGAGAAATCAAACCTACTCTATCTTGATCACCAACGACAATTATTTTTGCAGCTAAGTTTTCAGGGGAAAGACCTAAATGATAAACTTGATTTTTAGCATTTAAAACTAAATCAGTTGCGGGGAAATGTTTTAGCATATTAGTTAGTTAAACTACCGAAAACTTTGGCAAGGATATCCGTTACACGCGCCATTGGATCTTTACGGATTTTATTTTCTTCTTTTTCAACCATTTGAAATAAACCTTTAATAGCTAATTCAGTTACATAAGCATCTAAGTCCGGATTTAATTTTTGACCTCCAGAAATTGACATTGCAGTATTATATTTATTGATGATTGGATTCCAATACTCTGTTAATTTAACTTTAGAGGTTGCTTCTTTAACTTTTGGAGCAAAGGCAGTTACTAATTTTGCAGTAGTTTGATCTCTTAAAAACTTTGTAGCAGCGCCATTTCCACCGTTTAATATTGCAAAACCATCTTGAACACTCATGTTTTTAATAGCATCCATAAAAATAGGCAATGCTTCTTTTGTTGCTTCTTCAGCTGCTCTATTTAAGGTAGTTTCAAACTTTTCAACTTGTCCGTCCAATCCCCATCCTAGTGCTTTTTCTTTAACTGCAATTGCATCTGGAGGAAAAGGTAAACGAATTTCACTATTTTTTAAAAAACCATCTGTTACAGAAGTTAAATTGACAGAATTTTTAATTCCAACTGAAAGTGCTTCCTTAAGACCAGATATCACTTCATCATTAGTCAACTTCGGTGTTGCAGCTTGTCCGTTTGTTGTTGGGGTAGTCAAAACGCCAGCTGCTTGATTTAAAACATCACATGACACAAGCGATAGTGATATAATAGGAACAAATAAAATAGAAAGTTTCATGGTTAAATATTTTTATAAAAATAAGACAAAAAAGAAACGCATCTACATTCATGCCAGAATAATAGATGCGTTTAAGAAAATTTAGGAATACTACTTTAAAACATTGATAAAACCAACATATTGACGTCTTCCATCCGAATTTAGTTCTTTGTAGGTCATTTTCCAAGTATATGATCCTTGTGGTACTTTTTGGTTTTTAAAGGTACCGTCCCATTCTGCACGTGCATCATAAGATTCCCACATTAATTCACCCCATCTATTGAATATCTCAACTTTGAAATTCATAAAATCTATTCCTTCAATGTAGAATTTCCAAGTTTGATTATGCTCATCACCATCAGGTGTAAAAGAATTAGGAATATACATAATTACATCAGGAACAATATTTAAATCTATTGTGGTTGTATCTATGCAACCCTCGTCAGTAGTAACAATAAGTGAAACTGGATAAACTCCTGCAATTCCCTCGGGGAAAACCAAAGTAGCATTATTTCCATTTGTACTAACACTTAATGCATCTGGACAAAGCCATTGCCAATTCAAAACATCCCCCATCGAATTGTCAAATGTCTGAACTGTAGTTTCAAACCAAGTCGCTGGATTTTTAGAGAAATTAAAGAATGCATTAGGTACAGGAGTAACTTCTATTAAGGTTGGTATTACTGTGTCATAAACACAACCATAAATAGATGTTACTGTCATTGTTACTCCATATACTCCAACATTCGGAAAAGTCGCGTTTAATGATTGAGCTCCACTTAATGTATAACTTGAATTGTTCGAGAATGTATAGTTTGTTGTTGCTATTTCATTTGGTAAGTTTGATGTATTGGTAAAATTGAAATTCCCAGGTTCACAATCTTTTATTTTATCTGGAGATACAGTAGGGAAAATCTGTGTTGGGTTAGTAACAACAAAACATTCTTGAGCAGCTGGTGAACCACATTGTTCTGAAAGCGTCACACAATAATTGGTTAAGGTACCTGTTGGTGTGACAACAATATTAGTTCCGTTTCCAATTGGATTACCATTTTCTGTCCATGAGTAAGTGTATGCTGTTGAACCACCTGTACCTAATGCTCGAAGGGTAATTGTGGAATTTGCACAAATCAATGTGTCTGGGGTGTGCTGAACAATACTTAATGCATTTGGCTGTGTTAAATTGAATGTTAAATTAACAGTACATCCATTCGCATCTCTTACTAAAACTGAATTTTGACCAGCAGGTAAATCTGTTACTGCGCTACCAACGTTTGCTGAGCCTGACCAAGTATAGGTATATGGAGCAGTTCCCAAAGAAGCATTTACACTTGCTGTCCCATTTAAAGCTGCATGACAAGTAACATTTGTTTGACTTGCAATTGAAGCTTGAATTGGTGGGATTTCAGTAACATTTACAGTTAAAATATCAGTACAACCAGCACCAGCAGAAATTGTACAAGTATAAGTTCCTGCCACTAAACCGACAGCTGTTTGGGTGGTCTGTCCATTACTCCATTGATAGGTAACTTGTGGACTTGTTGGTGTAGCGGTTGCTGTTGCTGTTCCATCATTTCCTCCTCCACATGATACTAATGTAGAAGCTATACTAAATGTAACGGGACTGTCTCCAACTGTTCCACTAGCAGAAGCTGTGCAACCATTTCCGTCAATGATATTTACAGTATAAGTACCAGCTCCTA
>JBILQY010000407.1:0-2848 GCA_044372955.1 Crocinitomicaceae bacterium
CTCTGTGGAACATCGTTCAGGGTGTAATAAATTGTAAATGGACTTGAACCCGAAACAGAGGCACTGATAGGATTAATACTTTCTCCTTCGCAATAAGAATCTCCTCCAGAGAGATTAATTACGCTCGGTAGATCTAAAATTGAAACCGTTGCATTACTGGTTAGGTTATTACCACATAAATTAAAGGAATATTGTATAACATAATTTCCTGCTTCGCTTGAATCGGCATTTATTGATCCATTAGAATTATTTATGGATAAGCCAGATGTTGATTGAAATGTTCCTCCTTGGTTAAATCCAGTTCCCAAAATTGGCGCTATTACTCCGTCATTCAAACAAATTGAGGTTGGATAACTGAAACTAGCTGACGTGTTTTCGTTGAGTATGCTTACAGTCACCTGATTGGTGCAATTTGCCGAGGTTTGAAATGAAATATCATCAATGGCAAAATCATTTCCGGCACCGGCATCGTTTTCATCAACCATGCAAATTTCTGCTAAAGTATTATTCAGAGAGTTCCAATTGTATGTCTCTTGTGTCCAGACACACGTCGAACTTGGAACAGAAAATGTACCTAATAACGCGCCATTCAAAGTGCTTTTAATATTGGCCGGACTAAGCGAGGAAACACTAGTGACCCAATAAGAGAAAGTATAGTTTTTATTTGGTTCTACAGCGATTTTTTGACACCAAAAAGGATCGTTACCAAGGTTATAAGTTGATCCATCGAGCACCATCATTTTGCCTGTTCCTGAAGTGTGATCCACACAAGAAGAAAACTGATTAAACCAAGAATTTGAATTACTTACGACTCCATATGTTCTTTGTGCTCCTGTTGGATTTGGCGGATTGTAAAAAGTATAATCCGTTCGAAAACCACTATTTCCTTGCTCAAAATTTCCATTTGTCACCAGGTTGATGTTGTTTACACTTGAACTTACCGTATATGTTGTAGAAATAGTCGGGCTTACGTTAACAGATGATGAAACAGCTGGAAAACCAGGTTCAGCAGAATTACTTGACGTCCATGTATAATTTGATGTGCCTCCATTCGCCGTTAATGTAAGTGAATTTCCAGGACAAATACTCGTGTCTTCTGGTGAAACAACCAATGGAGAGATGCTGTTTATTTCAATGTTTTGTTCGGAGTAAGTTGAGCTATTTGCATCAGTAATTATGAACTGGTAAGTTCCACCTGCTAGATTTGTAAAAATTCCAGTATTATTGATAATTGAATTAGTTAATGAAGAGCCACTTAATTCATATTCAAAAGGAGCAATCCCACCTTTCGGATAAACGGCAATCATTCCGCTATTTTCACTGGAACAATTAGGCTGAGTTATAGAGTATGTTGAACTTAAGGGTAATGGTGGCGCAAAAACCCCTAAGTCATCTATTGCAAAATCATTACCAATAAAACTTGTGTTATTGTTGAATAAACCGATGTTGACGCATGCACTAGTTGGTACAAAACTATAAACTACTTCAACCCAGTCAATATCTGACATTGGGGCAATTGATGAACCTGATATTAAGTTAATATTGTTAGCATTATTAAAAGTTACACCAATATTTGCGAGGTCACTATTGCTGTTGGTTTGGGAGACTGAACGAATCCAATATCGGAAAGTATATGTCTGTCCTATTATTAAATTACAAATACCCCCGCCATTATTTCCTGAATTCCAAAAACGCTGTTGTCCGCCATTAGTGGTGCCATCAATCACCATCATTTTTCCGGATCCACTCGTGTGATCCTCTATGGAAATGAAGTATTGTGTGTTTATTTGTTCTGGGCCTGTAATAAAGGCATAATCTCCCGGATTTGTGGTTCCGTTATACGGTGGTGAAAGTAAATTGTAACCCGTTCCATCAACAACAAAACCAACCCCTGAACCACCAAACTCAAAGGATCCGTTGTTCAATAAGTTTTGTGAAAACCCAATGAAATTAAATAATAAAATACCAAGCAGGGAATATAGAAGGCGTTTCATGTAAGTTTCTTAGGTGATTGAAAACATGATAAAATTAAAAAAAAAATTAATAATGATTAATTTCTTGCAATTGCCTCATTCGATAAGCATAAAACGCTAGATAAAGGAAACATATAACTCCAACCCAATAAGAATGTTGAATGCCTAATATATTATCTGATGCCAATGCCCCTTGTAACGTCGAGATAAAACCACCCCCCATAATCATCATGATTAACAAACTTGAAGCGGTATTCGTTTTTTCACCTAAGCCGTTGATTGCCAATGTAAAAATACAAGGCCATAGCGTGCTACAAAAAAGACCAACCGAAATAAAGGCAAAAACGCTTATCATTCCTGAAGCAAAAATACCGACGATAAGAGCTACAATTCCTAGTAATGAATAAAGTAACAATTGCTTTGCGGGGTTTCCTTGACTTAGTTTATCGGCTATTACAAGTAAAATTACGATTCCGAAATACGGATAAAACACTTCGATTTTCGCACCCGCAATTAAATTTACGAGAAGAAAAATTCCAAAAGCAGCAAAAGGAAGAATTACACCCATCATGGATTTAGCGCGTTCACTCAAATCGAAAACTCCCGCGGCGGAAGTCCAACGACCAATCATTAGGCTTGCCCAAAACAAAGAAACATATGGAGCTACTGCATTTTCTGGTGTTCCAAGTTTCTGTTTCATAAATTCAGGTAAATTGCTTGCTGTGGCAACTTCAACACCAACATAAAGAAAAATAGCTACCATGCCGAGCATTACCTGAGGATAACTCATTGTTTCAATAATACTAACTGATTTTTTCTCCGATTGATCTCCAATATGGTCGGGGACTTTCGAGAATTTAAAAACTAATGCAGCG
>JBILQY010000050.1:0-10928 GCA_044372955.1 Crocinitomicaceae bacterium
GTGTAGTAATACTCAGGTGCAAAAGAATTTAATTCAATCCCAGCGTCAATCAATTGAGAAACTTCACGCGATGTTTTTTCAACTAAATCCACGTTTTTAGAGCGAACTTTTAAACCTTGTGTTAAATTATAGCCTGTGAAATATGACGTACGAACGCTTCCATTGTCGTCGTATTCATAGCTAAATTCTTTTTGTATATCAGCAGCCTCAAAAACAATATCCGATTCTGGAATCCCTTTCGATTTCAGGTAAGACTTAACTTTTCTTACATCAGCGTTTAAATCAGCATAAGCTTGTTTTAGCTCAAAATTCTTTTTTGAAAAATTTGCGCGCCAAACTATTAAATCTGAATCGAAACTAGTTTCACCTAAACCTGTCACACTAATCACTGGATCTTCTTTTCCTTTAGATAAATAAGAGTTTCCTAAAATGTAGCCCGTGATAATAACGGAAACAGAAATTAAGATTGTAGCAATGTTTGCTTTTAAAAAGTTCATAGGTTTAGTTTTATTGGACTAAATTACAAATTTGATTGTATTTCAATTTGTTTTTTTTCTTTGAAGTTGTGAATAGCGTTTTAAAGGACTTGAAAAAAACAAAACAATGGCATGAATTTTTCGTAACTTTGTTTCACTAAATTAATTGTAGTTAATGAAGTTTTTCTCCCTTTTATTTATAGTTACCCTTAGCCTTAACACTCAAAAATTCACTTTGAATGAGTTATTTAGGTATCAAAAAATGGAATTAGGAGAAATTAACGACACTTTATCAGCTCGTAAATGGAAATTTTTTAAATCAGAAGGTCAAACAGAGGAAAAATATGGAGAATCGATTTGGCATTTTGGGAAATTGGAAAAATACAAGATTAAAGCAGAAGGTTGGTTTTATTATCTTTTCGCCGATTCACTACCCAACCGAATCATTTACCAATTTCAAAAACCAGAACAATTTGACTTATTCAAAACGGAATTAGACAAAGCTACTTTTCGTGAATTTGGTTCAGAAATTTATGAAGGAAGCATAATTGTTTACTACAAAAACGATGAATTTGTTGTTGGTACCACCATTTTTCCCGAAGATAATAGTTCTGCTTTTGCAATTACAATCTACACAGTAGAAGATTATCTAAAACTCAAAGGAATCAAAGAAGAGGCTATAAAAAAGAAGAATTAATAATCTGCTCAATTTAATTCGTTTGAATTCCCCAGATGTTTCCCGAAATCCTGATAGTAATTATACTCAACCTAAAAGAACAAATAGTTTTCGGCTAAACTATCTTTTTTAACTAAAAAGATTCCTCCTTTTAGTCGGAATGACTTTCATTTGGGGGTATTATGCGAAAATGCTTCGCATTTTCGTCGTACTCCCCTAACCCAAGGGTCATTCCGACTGGAGGGAGGAATCTCTTCCAATCTTCTCTATTTTAGGGTCTACTGAAAAACACAAAATCTTTATTTTATCTTGTGTTTAGATTGTAAATATACTTTTAGATGCAAGGTTTTTTAGTTGTTTTTAGAAATTTCCTTGCATCAAAGATGATATGATTTTGTTAGCCAGAAATAAACCATCTTCTTCGTTGCAGTCAAATTGAAGTATTACTATACATCTTCATTGACTGCGTCTAGAATCTGGCTCATTTCTGACTTTTTCAGCAGACCCTATTTTAAAGACTTTCGGAAGAAAATGGAAATTCAATAATTCGTTTTCAATTCCATTTCAAAATTCAAACAACTCCTTATCTTTGCGCCATGAGTTCAAAATGGTACGGAGAAGATATGCGCATCGGTTTACTGGGCGGAGGTCAATTAGGTAGGATGTTACTACAAGAAGCAATCGATTTAAATATTCATTTGCATTGTTTAGACCCTGACAAAAATGCACCTTGCGCTAAAATAGCTCATTCATTTACAATTGGAAGTTTGACAGATTATGAAACCGTTTTAAACTTCGGAAAAGACAAGCATTTAATAAGTGTTGAAATTGAGAATGTCAATATTGAAGCTTTAAAAGAACTCGAAAAATCAGGTGTAAAAGTTTTTCCACAGCCACATATTTTAGAACTTATTCAAGATAAAGGTTTACAAAAACAGTTTTATCAGCAACATCAAATTCCAACTGCGCCTTTTACATTAATCGAAAATAAAGCAGAATTAGTTGAGAAAGCAACGTATCCAATTGTGCATAAATTACGAAAAGGTGGATATGATGGAAAAGGTGTAAACGTTCTAAAAACGATTGAGCATGCTGAAAACTCCTTTGATGCTCCTTCAATCATAGAAGAGAAAATAAATTTCGAGAAAGAGTTATCAGTTATAGTTGCACGAAATGAAAATGGAGAAACCAAGGCCTTTCCAGCGGTAGAATGTGAATTTAATCCAGAAGCAAATTTGGTTGAGTTTTTATTTGCTCCTGCAGAAATTTCAGAAGAACTTGAACAAAAAGCGACTGAATTAGCAATTTCTGTAATAGAAAAGTTAGAAATGGTAGGGCTTCTAGCTGTTGAATTATTTCTAGACAAAGAAGGGAATTTATTGGTGAACGAAATCGCTCCAAGACCTCACAACAGTGGACATCATACCATTGAATGCAATGTAACTTCCCAATTCGCTCAACATTTACGTGCGATTTTAAACTTGCCATTAGGTTCAACAGAAATTTTGCAAGCAGGCGCAATGATTAATTTACTAGGAGAAAAGGGATTTGAAGGAAAAGCTATTTATCAAGGATTAGAGAAAGCACTTGCAATTTCAGGTGTTTACCCACACATTTATGGAAAAGAAACAACGAAACCTTTCCGAAAAATGGGACACGTAACCATTACAGATTCTTCATTAGTGCAAGTAAAAATAAAAGCAATGGAAATTCAAGGAATAATTAAAGTGGTAAGTGAATAATTGCTTTTTGCACTTAGCTTTAACTTCTATTTCTTACTTATTAATTGAGAATAAACTGAGTACGAAATGTAAGTGATGATTTCCTTAATGCCTTAATGGTTTCATCTTTATTTTGGAATCTCATTCAGTTTTTTCAATGTCTCATCTAAAATTGTTAAGCAATAATTTAGTCTAAAAATCGCTCCTGTTGGAACATGAAGTTTATTCTTGCTTTGTTTATCAATCACGTTAGATTTTGTAATAATTCCAATTGTGTAAGTTTTATTAGAACAAAGAATCCATTGGGTGTTACTTCTAGAGAAACCAAAATAGACAGTATATGAATCATCAAGTGAAAGTTTTTTCTTAACAGTTCTTCCAGTTCCTTCCAACATGTTGTATTTTAATAATTGTTCCATTTTCTGTTGGGTTGAACTTGGAATGAGTTGTTTCGTAATTGTTTTTGACGAATAAATTACTTTGTTATCAGTAGTTGTTACTTTGTCAATAAGCTCACTTTTATGAAAGAAACCTTTGTTATTTAGGACGTAGAAGGTTTTAACCAAATCGAAGAAATTGGACTCAACTAGAATATTATCTCGGTTTCTATTATCCAATTTAAGATTGATTTTCAACATTTCATTAAGTTGTTTCCAGTCCTGAATAGAATAGTCGTCAAAAGGAAATCTTCTTGAAACAATTGAACTTGTTTTCCAAAAAAGATCTTTTAACGCGTATCTTGTTTCTTCTTTTGAATATAAGTTTGAAGTTTCATCCTTTTCGTAATAAACATAATCGTCGTTTACATCGTAGTTTTTAGACATTGCCAAAATGAAACCATAAATTTTGTTTGAACTTCCAAATAATGATTCCTTTACTATCAAATCCATTTTTGGGTTGCTATTTTCCATGGCAACAATTTTCCCTGTGCTGTTTTCAAATACAATAAGTCCAGCAGATAATAGAAGTTCTTGATCGCAATTCTTGACTATAGTTGTTTTTTCAGGTTTAAGTTTAATGAGTTCTTTTTTCATTAATTCCTTTTGTTTCAAAACAATTTTGGAGAAATCAATTGTATTCTCATCAAACAAAGATGTGTAGATTTTTAAGTTTTTATTCTTGTTCGTTTTTAGTTGATTTTCAATTGTTTCACCAACTAACTTTATAGTTGAAGAGTCTTTAATCAACGAACCATTTTCATAATAGAAGTTATTTTTTACTTCATTTTTACAGGATGAAATAAGAATTAAAAGTAGAATTAGTAATCGAGATTTCAATTTAGAGAGATAAAGTTAATTTGATTTTAATTACTTTTTTGAGTTCGCATTGCCTTCACCTTTTTGATGGAATTATCGTTTACAAACTGTTCATATTCCAAAGATTCACGACCATAAATCGCAATTTTACCTTCTTCATTTGCGTGAACTCCGAAACCAAAACGCTTTGTTAAAGGCGAAGCTCTAAAACAAGCCTGACCTTTTGAGAAAAATACTTCTCTTGCAAGTTGATATTCCGATTCAATTAAATCTTTTCTATCTGCAAAAACTTGAAACAATACATCATCTGAGGTAAATTTATAAGGATTATTTTGAAGGGTTTCATACTGCATTTCTGCAACAGTTTTCTTCTCTCCAGTTGATTTTGGAATTTGCCCAATTTCCGCTGGACAATCCGCGGCAACTTCAATGAATGTATTTTGATAATTGGTGGTGTGTTGTTTCATTTTTTCAGTTTTTATTCATCTAATTTCAAAATTTCACTAATCACACATTTCGATTTGGACCTTTAATCTTACCTCTTAAAAATCGTTTACTTGCATGAATAAACGGAAATTTCCTGGACCAGAAATAGACTTTTTTCTTCGTTGAAAACAAACGATGCATAGGTACTCTTTTGTTTTCTTGTTGTTTTACGTTTGCTTTTTTGACACTGTCAATAGGTGTGGAGGTAGAGATCGTTTCAACCAATTCAATTTTAGTTTTGAACAGTACATTTGCCTGCAACTTAGAATTGTTGCTCATCAAACTAAAAAGCGAAAGAAAAACGGCAGCTTTAACAGGCCTTGGAAATTCGATTGGTTTAATCAAATCTAAATTAACTTGTTCCATTCGGAAATTTCCACATAATTCTTGATTTTCTCTTTCCAGCATTAATTCCTTCAAGGAAAGATGTGAATAGTCCACCACATTTTTCTGACAAACAGCACAATAACGACCATTTTCAGTTGGAGTCATGGCGTTCCAATCTTGATCACATGAGAATTCTAAAGTGATTTTTTGTTTCAAATGGTAGATGTTTGAAGAATAAATTTACAAAAACTGAATGCAATCTATTAACTTATCATTTGATTTTAAAACTGTATGAAATTTCATTTTAATCAAAAAAAAATGAATTTTTGATTAAATGACTAATCTTAATTTATTAATTTTCTTTGACTATTTTAAAAAACTTTCCAGAAATATTAAGAAAATAAAAACCTGCTGGATTATTTTGTAAATCTAAAATAGATTTTTCATCATTTATTTTTTGACTTTTAATTATGCGGCCATATTCATCAATAACATAAATTGGTTCATCTGGTATTGTTAGTAATTCAATATTGTATAAACCTCTACTTGGGTTAGGATAAATTGAAATTGAATTATTTTGTTCAAAAATTCCAGAATATTCTAAATTTAAATTTAGATGAATTGTTGAATCGCAACCCATTTCGTTTAGTAAAACTTGTGTGTAATTTCCTGAGCTCGTATAAGTTTGACCATTTAAAATGTAAAAGTCAAGTGTATCTATATTTAGTGAAGATGAAGTGCTACCAAAGACAGAAATGGTATCAATACTAGAAGAAACACATCCATAATTGTCTATATACGAATATAAAGGATAAAAAACACCTAAAGAAGATAAAGTTGGGTCAAATTGATTATTATTCACAGCTGTTCCACTAAAAGTTCCACCCGAAGGAAATGCATTAAATAATATAGGTTGACTATTTTCACAAATTGAATCTAACGATATAATAAAACTAATTTGAGTTGTTGGATAATAGGATATGGAAGCACCAATAGCCGATGAATCAGAACAACCAATTGAATTAGTTACCATTACATTATAATTACCTTCAGTAGTCACATAAATACTATTTGAGTTTTCATTTGGTATAACTCCTCCATTATAATACCAAACATAACTACCTAAATTATTTGTGTGAAGTTGAATTGTTTCATCATTACAAAAAATTCCACCTTGTGAAATAAAAACAATTGGTAAACCTACAACATTATACTCAAATCCATATACCAAAGAATCTAATCCACAAACATCTTCTACTAAGACATTGTAAAATCCTAAAGACGTTGGTGAAAAACTTTGGGAAGTGGCACCTGGTATTGCGGATCCATTGAGGTACCATTGAAATGAATTGCCAGGCCAAGCAAAAAGAGTATTATTAGAAACTGAACAATTTATGCTATCAGTAGAGATTATTCTTGTACAGTAGTTTGAACTAATTTTAGAAATAAATCCTTCTTTGACAGTAAGTAAACGATTATGAGCCCCTCCGAGCCAAATCAAACTGTCAGAAGCTTCTTCAATTGTAAATCCTGAACTTCTATTTAATTGTACATCTTCACCAAAATAGGTAAAAAGCGTATCACCATAATAATTCATCGAAGTGAAAATTACATCTGAGCTACCATTATTATTAAGGTTGGAACCAGTTAAGTTAATTGTATTTGATAATGGGTTTACTTTACAGTCTAACAAGTGTAATTTTGGATACATTATAGAATCAATATAACTTTCCCATATTGGCATTCCATCAATTCTTTTAATCATAATTGCACTTACAATAGAATCCCGCTCACCTCCAACTACAAAGTTATTATAGGCATCTTTATCCACTTTAAATAAAATACCCGAACCATAAGTTCTTTCAAAAATGATCGAATCACCAATAATATCATAGACTGTTATTAATTTTTGTTCAAAATTATTTTTCCCAACCAAAAATAATTTTTCTTGATACAATTCAAAATCAAAATAATTTCTACTGTCATTAAAAGTGTATAAAGTTGTAGTGTTTGTCAAATTCGATTTTGAAACCTTTCTTATTGCATCTGAACCAATCACAATTAGAAAGTTTGAATCGTAATTTAGTACATTATTATGCTCTCCTTCAAATATATCAGTGGAACCTGCAAGATTTACTAAAATTTCAGAACCTAAGCCAGTACTTGTTGACCAACGACGCACGTATTCATTTATGTTCCTGCGGTAATAAAAGAAAAATTGATTATCTTCAGTTTCAATTTCCATAGGTATAACAGTACCAGAACTTAAAGGGTAATATATAGTATTTATTATACTTCCTGTTTGTTTATTAATACGATAAATATAATAACGGTAAGCATTACCATTATCAAAAGGATACCAAGGAGTATTATTATTTATATGAGCAGTAATATATAAGTAGTTGGATGTGATTTGCATTTGTCCACCTTGTATTACCATCGTGTCTGAAATAGTTTTACTCCAAATAATATTTTGATTTACATCCATTGCTTGAACAACAATATATTTACCTTGTTGCTTATAAACATACATAATATCGTTATTATTTATAATGTCAATTGTTTTAGATTGGATTTGAAATTGTCCAGAAAGACCATGTCGGTCTAAAATAGCTCCATTTTGTGGGTCAAAAGCTATATAATACGCATCCGAAAGCCAAAAATTTGGAGAGTTCAAATTTTCTAAATGTCCTAATACAACAGGAGAATTACCAAACACACATAAAACTTTTCCAACACTAAAATCATCAAAATTGGTTGAATCTTCTGTTACTGTAAAATCATATAACTTTACACCTGAATTAGCATCAAGTTTCATTACCCCCCACATTTCAGGACCATAATTTGCATCACCATAATAGCCAGTCATATAAAGACCTCCAGAACAATCAATATCTAACGATAATGGTGCTTGCATACTGCTACTTTGAGAAGGTACTGGTGTTCCAACAGCAGTCATTGAAGGATATGAATACCAATCTAAAATTCCAAATGTTTTATCTACTCTTCCAGTAAAATATCTAGTGTAAGAAGAACCAACCAAACTATGCTTATAGCAGATGTACAATTTACCATTTCTATCAATAAAATCTGATAACAATACATCACCACCTGCAACCCTTACATCCCATTTTCTTTTACCATCTGAAGAAGAAACTTCTAAAAGATTTCCATTTCCATGACCAAAAGTTCCACCATCATGACCAAAAACAAAAATTCTATCCTCTTGATCTAAATATACCTTATAAATAATATCAAGCTTATTTGTAATCCCTGTTTGGTAGCTTCTTTCCCAAATTTTATTAGAAAGATCTCCTTTATTAAATTTCATAAACTTATTGTCCTTCCAATAATAGATATTCTTATTTTCATCAACGCAAGCTCCGGAGTATTGTTCAGTAAGTAAACCCATATCTTTTGTTGAAAGTGTATCTCCGGTTGATTTGTCCAAAAACGCAAACATTGCGTAATTAGATCCACCAGAATTTCTCAAATAAGTTGCTATAAATTTTGTTGAGTCAAATTCTTCTAGTGAAATATCAATGTTATAATTTGAATAGAATTTCTTTGCATAAACAACGGTTCCATCTTGAGCATTGACTTTCCAAATTCGATTTGCAATAATACCACCATTTACATTTGTGGAACCATAGATATAGCCATCATCAAATAATTCTATATCAAACATTCTGCAATTTTCATTTATACCTCCAATCATCGTAGAATTGATTGTAGACCAAATAAGTTCTCCTGCTGGCGAAATCTTAATTATTACTGGATGTTCTTTTGAGTTGATATTCATTTCGCCGCTTATAATAATGCCATCCGAAACTTCTATATAACTATGAATTTGGTTAAATTTTCCATTTATAGTGTCATTGAAATAATGAGTTGTTAACACTTGTGTTTTGGCTGCAAATGTCAAACAGATTGCGAGAAAAATAAAAATATATTTCATAATAATTTAATTAATGGTGATTGAATCGGTTAGAACGCACCCACCATTAGTGTGAACGGTTACACTATAAGTTCCTGGATTACTGACTATTATCAATCTTGAAGTTTCTCCTGTTGACCAGATTATAGATTGTGTTGGAAATGATTTTATGTTTAGTTCCACATCTGTTGAGCAATCTGTTACAGGTTTATTGAATATTTTGACATTTTCAAGAAAATAATACCTAAAGGCATAAGAATTATCAAAAGGTTCATGATCCTCTTGGTTATTTGGTTTTGAAATTTCAAATCTTAAATCGTATGCGGTGTTTTGATTAAAATCATATAAACCTAATAGTACATTAAGTGTATCATTTGGATTCATTGTTGTATTAATCCAAACTGAGTCCATCATTTTATCAAACAACCAATACTTTATTAAAAATGAAGTTATTGGAAAAGTAGAATGATTAACAACAGATACTTCTATTTGATTATTCAAAACACAAGAACTTGAGTCTGGTGAAATTACTCCTAGAAATGCAATGTTTTCATACGTTGAAGTATTTATTTCAAACTCATCTGCTCCAATATCTGGTGTATTTAAGTCCCTTAATTGTTGATCAAAATCTAAAGTTACTTCAGGAATCGGAATACCAGCTCCATTTAAAATTGTTGCATTATTTATATGTAAATCATTTGACGAATTGAATTGTGGATCTCCTACTATACTAGAGACGTCTAAAGAAAAATTTGATTGCCAACTTGATAGATTATAAACTGTACTATTTATGTTAAATTGAGTAGAAGTTGCATTATAAAAACAATTATTATTAGAAAAAAACTGTGCAGTATTTACAATATTTCCAGATGAACTTTGAAAGTAATAAAATTTACCCCCAGCATTTTTAAAGATGTTGTTTTTAAAGTCATAGTTGGTATAAGTGTTTGTAATAGAAACACTACGAGATGTCGATAGGGATGAAAAAGAATTATTATAAAATTTTAAATTTGCTGAAGATACAATTGACAAATTTGAACCATTTGAAGAAATAAAATTATTTATTACAATAATAGGATTCAATGGTGTTGCATTGGCATATGTAAACATTAAAGGTGTAGATCCAGTAATATTTATATCGTTTCGTTCAATTAAAATGTCTTTTGATACTTGGTTAATTTCAATACAAGAACCTGTTCTACTGCCAGTAAATTTATTTCCTAAGATTTTTAAAATTTCTTGTTTTTCAGCCGTGATTGAGTATCCTGCAGGACCTTCAAATAAATTACCTTGCACAATATTGTTTTTTGATATTCCTAAAACAAGTTGTGTCCCTCCTTTGTAAAATCGATTATTCAATATAATTGTACTATCTGCTGGAGTATTTACAGAAGCATAAAGCTCAAATAGCTTTTTACCTGAACCAGAACTACTTGTATTTCCATGTATTTCATTATTCATAAATGTGTTATTTCCAGCATTTGCTAAAAAAACTGCGGTATTATATGTTGTGCCAAGTGCTTTTATCGTTAAGTGTTTGAAAATAAAGTATTTAGCATAATTTAACTGAATTGTTGAATTATTGTTACTTCCTCCAGCTGTATATTGCCATATAACTGAAGAACTATCTAGATTTGCTGATTGAAATGTTATTGTATTTATCGGAGAGGCTCCGCTTACTGGTGTAAAAAGAACTCTTTCAATATAAGTTCCTGGTTGTATATTAAATACCACAGGTCCACAAATGAAACCATTATTCAATATTTGTGCAACTTGAGTTAAAGTTTCAAAATCGGATCCTATTCCACCTACTGAATATGAACCGATTAAACCAGGATTTAATATTGCATGAAGCGTGTCATTTTCATTCAAAATGTCGGGAGTACCGTTCGGATTTTGAGACCAAATTGAAATTGGTATTATCGGAGTATTAGGAATTGTGTAATCACCGAGATATATACTGTCACTTTGTTGAAGAGTGCTAAGTGAACCGCTCCAGTTAACAATATTACCTAGAAAATTTAATTGAATACTATTTAATACAGAAGA
>JBILQY010000408.1:0-2841 GCA_044372955.1 Crocinitomicaceae bacterium
ATTATTCCTTTGAAAAGAAAGAACAAATCAATTATCTACTTAGCGTTTGGTTATAAGTTAAAATGCATTCGGTATTGCTGAACAATGTTTTGGTTGACAAGTTCAATTGTTCAATAAAAGCTGCCTAATTGAAGCGAATAGTTGAGGATTAATCTCAAAATAAAGATAAAACTAAAATTCTTCACCCCTGATTCTCAATAATGACCGACCGCTTCGGATAAGGTATCACAATTTTATGTTCTCTGAATAAGCGATCAATTTCAAAGCGAATTTCAGATTTGTAATTACTTACATCCCAACTTTGATCCGCCCAAAAAATTAATTCCATCTCCAAACCAGAATCACCAAAATTTGCCAAACGAACCAAAACAGGATGATTGGTCTTCACTTTAGGATGTGACAAGGCTGCCTGTTTTAATAATTCTTGAACTAATTCTGTGTTGGTACCATATTCTACCGTTACTTCAATAATAAAACGCGACAATTCCGAACCATGACTCCAATTTTCAACTTGTTCTTGTGTTAATCGGGTATTCGGAATGATTAAAACGTTCCCATCGCGTGTTTGAATTTGCGTGGTCCTAACATTGATTTTTACAATTTTTGCAATGATGCTGTCAGAATTCCCTTGTTTGCCTGAAGAATTAATTTCAACAATATCACCCACACGAATATTTCCTTCCAGTAAAAGAACCACTCCCGCAAACATGTCTTTAAAAACATCCTGCAAACCTAGTCCTATACCAACTAAAAGGGCAGCTGAACCAGTCAATAGCAAGGTTAAATCTATATCGAGAATTTGAAAGCAAAGCAAGATAGAAAAAACATAAATCACGTAACGCGTAACTTGCATGTAAACGTATTCAGTAGCCAAATCATGACTTTCGTTTTTTCGAAATTTACGACCCAAGTAAAGTCGTGCCAAATTCACCAAGATTCTAGCGCCATAAAAAACAGAAATTATAACTAAAATGTCGTAAAAATCCAGTTGAAACGATTTTAAATCAATCAGTTTGAAGTCCAAGAAATCTCCAAAAGTGATGTCTTTGTTATTGAATTTAAAACTTAAAACACCAACATAAATTGCCAATAAATAGACACTTTGACTAATCAATTTCAACCAAGTTAGCCGACGTCCCTGCAAGTTGATGTTTGCGGATTTTGCGTAATTCTTTAAAAATCGATGAACAATACGACGTAGTATTGCTGCGATTAAAAAAATGATTGCCAAGAATATTAGATTCCAAAAGCAAATATTAAACGGACCAATATTAAAGAGGGTTGTACTTAGCATAATTTATCGTAAGATTATTCGACCTAATTTTTCAGAAAATACTTTTTTCACTTTTTCATAAGACATTTGTTCAGACAGTAAAAGCAATAAATCATCGTCTTCAAAAGTTTCAGTAGCAATTCTTTGCTTCAGTTTTTTAAGGTGTAAATCTACTTTGTTGTATTTGAAATTATAAATAGAAAAAATGACAGTGGTGTATAAATCATCGCTTTCTAATCGCGTAAAAATATTGTGTTTGTTTATCCAATTGTGACTCAATTCTTGCTCAGCGGATTCGATGTCGCTTACAAAACGAACTATTTCTTGATCTTCGTGGCGTAAGAAATAGGAAGCAGAGTAAAGCGTGTTTTCATTAATTCCTTCAACAAACAAAGCAAAAATCTTAGCAAATAAAGGATAATCGAAGGTTAACTCGTCTTTATTTAACTCTTCGTGAATGAATTCAATGACGCTGGTTTTATTTTTTTCAGTGTCGACAGCGGTTGGAATATGTACTTCACGAATTCCATATTTTATTAGTAAGCGAATCAATTCTTGTTCAAACAGAAAACTGCTTTCTTTCAGATCTTTACTAGTTTCTGTACTTGGTGTTAAATCAAAAGATTCCGTATTAACGGGCAACGGTGCTTCTCTTAACTCTGGTTCTTGAATTTGCTTAGCGATGGTATTTTTACGCAAACGCATCAACTCATTGCTAATGATTGTCTCGCTAATATCAAATTGTTTGGCAATTTCTTGCACATAAACAGAGCGTGTAATCTGGTCAGGAATTAAAGAAACGGAATGCACAATCTCACGAATTAACTCTGATTTTTTCAAAGGATCTGCCTCACCATCTTTTAATAAAATAGACGCTTTGAAGGTGATAAAATCTTGTTTGTGCGACTTGATGAAGGTTTCTAACTCAGTTGTACTGGTTTTTTTTGCAAAGGAATCGGGATCTTCACCGTCGGGAAAAAGCACGACTTTAACATTCATACCTTCTTCCAAAATCAAATCGATTCCTCTAAAACTGGCTTTAATTCCGGCTGCGTCGCCATCGTAAAGAATCGTAAGGTTTTGTGTGTAGCGTTTGACTAGTTTGATTTGTTCCTTCGTCAAAGAAGTACCTGAAGAGGAAACCACATTTTGAATTCCCGATTGATGCATGCTAATGACATCCGTGTAACCTTCACACAGTAAACATTCATCGTACTTAACTATATCTCCTTTTGCGAAGAACAGGCCATAAAGAATCTCACTTTTGTTGTAAATGATGCTCTCAGGCGAATTGAAATACTTTGCAATTTTCTTATCGGTAAAAAGCGTTCGACCTCCAAAACCTAAAACTCTACCTGAAATACTATGGATTGGAAACATCACGCGACCTCTGAAAAAATCAAAATTGCGATCGTCTTTCGTTTTTACCAAACCAACGTTTTGTAAGTATTCTAATTTATAACCTTTCGCTATTGCTGCTTTTGTGAAATCGTCGCTTACATTGATACTATATCCCAACTGAAAACGTTCGATGATGTCTTTTCGGAAACCTCTTTCTTCAAAATAAG
>JBILQY010000409.1:0-2840 GCA_044372955.1 Crocinitomicaceae bacterium
TTAGCAGCTTCAATTGCTTTTTTATCAACCAAAGGCAAAGCTAAAATCGCATCAATGTGTTTTTGCATGTAAGTTTCATCATTCGTAACGATACCTAAATCGTCCACTTCTGCAAAATCAAATCGTTCTTCAGCAGCAATTGCTAAAATGGTTTCGCCATCCTTCCCTGAAATGAATTCACCTTTTTCGTTTAATAATTTCAAAGCGTTCCATTGTTTTGGATTATGACTAGCAGTTAGAATTATTCCTCCTTGTGCACTTTCCATTGGAACAGCCACTTCAACTGTCGGAGTTGTAGAAAGATTTAGGTTTACAACATCAATTCCTAAACCAACTAAAGTGGAAACAACTAAATCGGAAATCATTTGTCCTGAAATACGGGCATCGCGACCGATGACAACTTTCAAACGTTGGTTTGGATTTTTATCCTTCAACCAAGTTCCGTAGGCTGCTGCGAATTTAACTGCGTCGATTGGCGTAAGTGCTTGGTCGACTTTTCCTCCGATTGTTCCTCGGATTCCTGAAATTGATTTAATTAAAGTCATGATTATTTATTTTGTAGTAGTTCTTTTTTGTTAGCAATCATCTTCATGCAAGCGATTGCTGCTTCGATTCCTTTGTTGCCGTGTTTTCCACCCGATCGGTCGATGGATTGTTGAATGTGATTGTCTGTCAATAAACAAAATGCAACTGGCTTATTGTATTTCAACATGACATCCATTATTCCTTGAGTTGTTCCAGAACACACGAAATCAAAGTGCTTTGTTTCTCCTTGAATAACAACGCCAATGGCAATTACACCGTCAACTATTCCTTGTTCGCAGAAATATTGTGAACCCAAAGGAAGTTCGAATGCTCCTGAAACAAATTGTAGGTGAATGTTTTCTTCTTTTACTCCATTCTCTAAAAGAGCTTCTTGCGCTCCTTTCAATAGGTTGAAGGTTATTTGGTCGTTCCATTCAGAAACAACAATGCCGACTTTAAAATCGGCACCATTAGGAACAAGTTCCTTATTATATTCTGAAAGATTTTTTAGGGCTGTCGCCATCTTATTTCACTTTTGTACTGCTAGCTCTAGCAATGTATTTTTCAATTGTTTTTTGAGCTGCAAAAGATGGATAATCGTCTTGTATTCTTGTGTAATAAGTTGTTGCATCCTCAAATTTCTTCAATTTCTCTGCGTGCAAACCAGCTTTAAATAAATACATAGGAGTAGTCATTTCATTATCGTTAGCTTCTGCTGCTTCTAAATATTTTTCAATTGCTTTCTCATAATTTTTCATGTCTGAATGACAATCACCTTGTAAACCAATTGCAAAAACACTGATATAAGTATCATCTAAATCAACACCTTCTAGATTATCAAGTGCTTTTTGAAACTCACCTTTTTTCATGTATTGCGTTGCCAATAAATATTGACCAATCTCACCACCAGTTTTTCCGTCATACGATTTAACGAAAGGCTCTAACGATTTAATTGCTTGATCAGTAGAATCTTTTTCAATGTAGTTCATCGCTACCCACCAACCGTCGTTTGATTTCTCATTAGCTGGCATCCAAATGAATTGTCTGTAAAGGAAAAACAATAAACCTAAAGCAAGAACTCCACCAACTAAGTAGGTTCCAATTTTGAATCTTTTATCGCTGTTAAATTTTGATTTTAGGGTATCAAAGCTTAAATCTTCTATCATCTTAAAAATTTTAGGTTGCAAAAATAAGTTTTTTTTGGAATTTTGTTTGCTTATTAATTACTTATTTCAATTTGTTGCTAACAAGCAAGTATTTATTTCTTTATTAATATTAGAATTAATTTAAAGAAAACGGGCTTTGTCAATACTGATTAACTCGCAAACATCTTTGAAAAACACTTTTCTATTGGCAGCAATTCGGTCGTAAACAAAGTCACGCAAAAACCGTGGAAACAAATAGCAAACATATAAAATAGAAAAACGCGGTTTTAAATAAGGTATCAATCTTAAGGCAGCGGTAGATCTAAAATTCAAACGACCTTTTTCATAAAAGTAAATTGTATTGGAACTCGCGCTGTCAATACCGTGATTTTTCAAAAAATCAAAAGCAAATTGACTTTGTAAGGAACTAAAAAACAAATTTTTGCCTCGTTCATTTTTCACAATAAAACGCACAGTTCTACTACATAAACCGCAATCTCCGTCATAAAACAAAATCGTTCGCCTTTCCATTCAGTCAAAATTAACAATAGATTGAAAGTTTTCGGAATTAAATTTCATTTGGTATTTACGAATCCCCAGATTCTATTCCACTTTTTGATGCGTTTTAGAATATTCTGTAATCACGTCCAATAAGGAATCGTAATAGTCGGATAAACTTTGTGGACTTATTCCATTGTCTTTAGTTGTTTCAATTCGTATTGGAATTTCTTTTAAATACTTCGATAACTCCGGAAACTGGTGATGGATCTTGTTGGTGATTTCCAATATGTCTTGCGTCAATTCTGTTTCTGTTTTCATTTGTTTGATTGTTACCCACAAATTTGCCAGAATTAAAACTATATTGACTTACAGTATTAGCTTTTATAGTTGTGTATTTTTCCAATTTACCTAAAACTGCAACCTATACACGAAATTCGGGAAAAACCCAATTTGATACGCACTATTAATTGTGTTGGTGCTTGAATTGAAACGCTCAGCGAAAATGTTTTTTCGATTCGTTACATTGTTGATGTCAAAGGACCAAGACTGTGAAATCTTTCTTTTCTTGGAATTCATCGTGTAGCCCATCTTCACATCTAAGCGCAAGAAATCTGCATATTTTTCAGAAAAAGCATAAGCATCTCCTTTCTCAACTTGATATTGATACTG
>JBILQY010000410.1:0-2839 GCA_044372955.1 Crocinitomicaceae bacterium
TTCCAATTGTTCTTGATTGTCGGTTGTAATCCAACATGCTTTGAAATAATTTCTTGGAACAAAACGACAATTTGCTCCATATTCGTGAATTAAACGGTGACTGATAACCTCAAATTGTAATTGCCCAACAGTTCCCACGATTTTTCTGTTCCCAGGTTGTTGAATGAATAATTGCGCCACGCCTTCATCGATTAATTGGCGAATTCCTTTTTCCAATTGTTTTGTTTTCATTGGATCTAAATTCTCCAATTCTTGGAAAATCTCTGGTGAAAAGCTTGGAATTCCTTTGTACATCATCACTTCTCCTTCGGTCATCGTGTCGCCGATTTTGAAATTTCCTGTGTCGTACAAACCAACTACATCACCCGGAAAAGCCTCGTCGATAACGCTTTTGTCTTGCGCCATAAACGAAGTCGGATTTGGGAACTTCATTTTCTTATCATTGCGAACGTGATAATAAAACGTATTGCGTTCAAATTTCCCTGAAACAACGCGTAAGAAAGCAATTCGATCTCTGTGTTTTGGGTCTAAGTTGGCATGAATTTTAAATACAAACCCACTGAATTTATCGTCGCTCGGTTCAACTCTTCTTTTGTCAGAATCTCTTCCACGAGGTGATGGTGAAATTTCACAGAACGTATTTAATAATTCACGAACGCCGAAGTTATTTACAGCTGAGCCAAAGAATACAGGGGCAACATCTCCAGCTAAATAATCTTCGCGATCAAATGGGTTGTAAACTCCCTCAATCATTTCTAGTTCTTCACGCAATTCTTCCGCTGGTTTTTCACCAACAATTTCATCCAAAGCTGCGTCGTAAATATCTGAAATCGAAACAACATCACTAGAGATTTTTGTTTTGTTGGCCGAAAATAAATTCAAGCCTTTTTGGTAAATGTTGTAAACTCCTTGGAAACGATCGCCCATTCCAATTGGCCAAGTCAAAGGACGAACATGAATGTCAAGTGTTTTCTCCAATTCGTCCAATAATTCAAATGGATCTTTACCGTCGCGGTCCATTTTGTTGATGAAAATAATCACTGGCGTTTTGCGCATGCGACAAACTTCCATCAATTTTTTGGTTTGTTCCTCCACACCATTTGCGCAGTCAATCACTAAGATTACACTATCGACCGCAGTTAAAGTTCTAAACGTATCTTCCGCGAAATCCTTGTGACCAGGTGTATCGAGAATATTGATTTGTTTTCCGTTGTATTCAAAAGCCATAACGGATGTTGCAACGGAGATACCTCTTTGTTTTTCAATTTCCATGAAATCCGAAGTCGCTGTTTTTTTGATTTTGTTGTTTTTTACAGCACCAGCAGTTTGAATTGCACCACCAAACAATAACAGTTTTTCTGTTAAAGTAGTTTTACCAGCATCGGGGTGAGAAATAATGCCGAAAGTTCGGCGCTTTTCAATTGCTTCAAGGTTTTTCATAGGAAATTGTAATTAATAAAAAAGACCGCATCGAGCGGTCCTATTTCTGTAAAAGTAGTCTAAAATATTAGAAAATCTCAGCAGCTGTAAAATGAAATTCACCTTCGATAGCAGCATTTTCATCTGAATCTGAACCGTGAACAGCATTTTTAGCTTTGCTTTCAGCGTAAGTTTTACGGATAGTACCTTCTGCTGCTTCTGCTGGGTCTGTAGAACCAATTAAAGCTCTAAAATCAGCAACTGCATTTTCTTTTTCAAGGATAGCAGCAACGATTGGTCCTGATGTCATATATTCAACTAATTCTCCGTAGAATGGACGCTCAGCGTGTACTTCGTAGAATTTTTTCGCTTGGTCTTCGCTCAAACGAGTGTATTTCATTGCTTTGATAGTGAATCCTGCATCCGTAATCATTTGTAGGATATTTCCGATGTTACCGCTTTCGATAGCATCTGGTTTCAACATTGTAAATGTGCGATTTGTTGCCATGTTTTCTTTAAAATTTGGGTGCAAAGATAGTCATTTAAAAATGTTTTAAGCTCAACTGATTTGACAATATTATGTTAAAATTGATTTGTTTCTATTTTTCTATCTTTGGACAAAAACCAACCTATGCAATTCATTATTTCACTAGGAATTATAGCATTGTTTTTATTCATCGCTTCAATTATTTTCTTTTTAATTGCCATCTCAAAGAAGAAAATGCCCTTGTTTTATTTGGCTTTAATCCTTACATTTTTTGGCGTTGGAACTGGTCTTTATGCAGGTTATGTATTCATTCAAAAATCTTACACTCGAATTTCAGATTCTTTGAAGCAACGAACTGGTGATGAAATTTATGCTGCACTTTTTGATGGGAAACCAAATAAATGCACTGTCGTTTTAGAAAAACAAGACCAAGTACTTCCAGTTATTGATGTGGCAATTTATCTTCATTTTAAAACTTGTGAAGCCGAATTAAATCGGATTTTGAAACAACAGCATTATGAAATGAGTCTACTTGAAAAATATGATTTTGATACTTCTAGCACAACTGAACCTGATTGGTTTAAACCTTTAAAAATGAGTGACTCAATTTTCGTTTATACTTACAAGAAAAATGATTTTGGCAGTTATCAAACTTTATTTGTTTCAAAAAAGAAGGACGAAGTTTATTGTATAGATGTAACTAATTAGTTAATGAATTTTAGCTTTCGTCTTACAAATAAAAATTACACGAAATTCATTACTCCAAAATAATCTCAATTTGAGCAATTGTTTATTTTGCCTTTCTTTTTCCTTGATGAAAAAGAAACAAAAAATCAAGGCTGTGAATTTTCATTTTGTTCGCAAATCGTCATTTAATAAATACTTACAACTCGTAGCGAACAATTTTAACTCCTTTCTGAAACTGAAATTTTT
>JBILQY010000052.1:0-10828 GCA_044372955.1 Crocinitomicaceae bacterium
TTGTTTGATAAAAGCGCCTTCTGGATCATGGTCTTCCGAATTCTTAATCGGGTTGTAAATTCGAATTGTGTTGATACCCGTCACTCCCGATTGCATTTGTAATTGAGGGTAATGAATGCCAGGTTCGTAGTCCAAAAATTGTCGTGCGAGAAAATGTAAATCGCGCCAATCTTGCCACAAATTGAAAACAAAAAAGGAAACAACCATTGCCCTCATTCGGAAGTTGATGTAGCCAGTTTGCACCACGCAACGTATACAAGCATCCACAATTGGAACGCCCGTTTTGCCTTCTTGCCAAGCTTGAATGTAGCCTTCGTTTCTTACTTTTTGAAGTTGATTGTAAGCTTTGTTCACGTTCTCGAATTCCATACTACATTCATCTTCAAACTTTTGAATGAAGTGACAATGCCAATGTAAACGCGAAATGAAATTATCCAACGCTCGCTTGTTTTTAGAAGTTTTATGATGTTGAAGTGTGTACAAATAAACCATTCGCATACTAATGTTACCGTAGGCTAAATAGGGAGAAATCCGACTGCAGCCTTTGCGACTCAATAAGGGTTTTGAAATATGTTTACTGTAATTTACGTAGCGTTCCTCCAAAAAACTTTTCAAATAGCGCCAAGCCAATGTTTCTCCACCTTCTTGGAAATTTTTGTTTCTGGTGGTAATGTTTTCGTCTAGCTTCGGCCCTTTGATTTGCTGGTAAAATTCATCTTCCAGTTTCAAAAAATTGGTGTTTTCTTCATCAATCAATTTCGGTTCAGAAGTCATTGTTACTTTCCAACGCTTTTCCCAATCGCTACGGTTTTTTAGCTTGCGAATGATTCCATTGGTGCGACTTTCTTTCCAATTGATTCCTTTATCCTTAAAGAAAGTTTGCATTTCTAGGTCGCGCTCGAAAGTGATTTTGTTGCCAATTTCCTGATGAGAAAAGACGTTTTGAATGTCAAACTCTTCTGTTAAACGTTGAAAAACAGGTTGAACTTCGTTGTGAAAAATATAAACTTGAGCTATTAAATCTTGAAGCTTTGCATTCATATCCTTCAACGATTCATAGACAAAGCGCCAATGACGCACATCGCTATCATCATAAGCCATTACGCTTGGTTCGAAACAATATAAAAGCAGAATCGGAAGCGTTTCTTTTTGAGCCAAAAACAAAGGTTCGTGGTCTGTAAAACGCAAATCGCGCTTGAACCAAACGATGTTTATTTTTTGTTTCAAAATCAATTCTGATCAAACATCAAGCATCCAAAATCAAGCATTTTTTATGCTTCCCATTCCGCCATCCACGTGCAAAATCTGACCTGTAATCCAGCTTGAATTTTCAGAAAGTAGAAATTCTACCATATTCGCAAGATCTTTTGGTGCTCCAATTTTTTTCAAAGGATGACGATTCGCGCTTGCTTCGATTTTTTCAGGAGAATTTAATAAGCGATCAGCCATTGGTGTATGGGTCAACGATGGCGCTACACAATTCACTCGGATTTTTGGTGCAAATTCTGCTGCCAACGAGCGTGTTAAACCTTCAATCGCCCCTTTGCTTGCTGCTACTGAAGCGTGGAAAGACATTCCTGTTTGAACGGCAACTGTGCTAAACAACACAATCGAAGCTTTGTCAGATAACTGCAAGTTCGATGAATAGGCTTGAATACATTTTATCGCTCCTAAAACATTAATATTAAAATCGTTTAAAAAATCGGCTTCCTTCAAACTTCTGAACGGTTTTAGATTAATAGAACCAGGAAAATAAACCAACCCATCAATTACACCCTCTATTTTTGGAAGCGAAATTTCTCCTGAAACAGTATGCTCAAAAAACTCGCTGTATGGCGCATTGGGTGTTGTTCTTGAAATAGAAATAATGCGCTCATTTTTTGCAAAAAGAGATGTTGCCAATGCTTGTGCCACCGCAGAAGAAGCCCCGATAAGTAATATTGTTTTCATAATCCTATAACAGCTATCGTTAATTTTTGTTGAGAACGATGGATTGAACTAAAAATAGATTCAAGGCTAAAAACGACAAACAAAAACATTCAACTGCATTTTCTTCCATCTATAAAAATAAATCGTTCTAGTTCTTTTTTTATTTCTAACTTTAAGCAAGCACCTAAATCTATTTTTTATGACACAGAATCGTTTATTTTTCAGTAATTCTGCTCGATTAACTTTACTACTTATATTTTTCAATGTAACGAGTATTTTCTCTCAACAAAGGAACTACAAAGAACACGTGACCATCGTCAGAGATCAGTGGGGAGTGCCACACATCTACGGAGAAAAAGATTGTGATGTTGCTTATGGTTTAGCTTGGGCAAATGCAGAAGACGATTTTAGAACCATTCAAGAAAACATGTTACCCGCTAAAGGAATGTTGGGAATGTGGAAGGGTAAAGATGGTGCGGTATTGGATTTTGTAGTTCAATTTTTGGGTTCTGCCGAACAAGCAAAAGCACGCTACGAAAAAGAAATTAGTCCAGAATTTAAAGTTTACCTAGAGGGTTACTGTAGAGGTATAAACGATTACGCAGCAGCACATCCAAAAGAAGTAAAAGTTAAAAAAGCCTTTCCAATAACACCTATTGATGCTATTGCTACGTTTCATTATGTTGGCGCATTGATAACAGCCTTACAAGACCAGTTAAAAGATGTAACGGCAGGAAAATACGACAATTTAGCTGTAACTTTTGCTTCCAATGCATTTGCTGTAAATAATTTGAAATCTGAAAATGGAAATTCAATTTTAGTTGTAAATCCACATGTGAAATTTGAAGGTTTATTTTCTTGGTACGAAGCGCATCTGGTGAGTGGCGAAGGAATGAATGTTTTGGGAGCTTTATTTCATGGAGGAACTAGTGTTTTCGTTGGAACAAATGAAAATCTTGGGTGGTCACATACTTGGAATAAATACGATTTAGTGGATACCTATAAATTGAAAATGAATCCGAAAAATAAACTACAATATGAATTTGATGGGACATTTAAAGATTTGACAGCGAAAAAAGCGAAATTGAAAGTTAAAATTGTAAAATGGTTACCTACAATTTCGGTTAAAAAGAAATTCTACGAAAGCGTAATCGGTCCAACTTTAGAATCGCCAGGAGGTGATTTTTATTCGCTTCGTTGGGGCGCAATGAATGAATTTAGAACAGGGGAACAGTGGTGGAAAATGTGTAAATCCAAAAACTACGATGAATTTTATGACGCACTAAAAATGAATGCCCTGCCACGTTTCAATATCGTTTACGCGGACAAAGAACAAAATTTATTATACATCGACAACGGAATTGTACCAAAAAGAACTACTAATTTCGAGTGGAGTAAAGTGGTACCAGGAAATACATCGAAAGCTGTTTGGACAGAATTTTACAAACAAGAAGAATTGCCACAAATAAAAAACCCAGATTGCGGTTATGTTTATAACATGAACAACACACCTTATAGTGCAACTTGTGAAGAAAGTAAAATATCAAAAGGTGATTGGGACGACCACATGGATTATCGTACAGGAGACAACAACAGAAGTTTGCGTTTTATGGAGTTGATTGAAGAAAAGGAACGTGTTAACTTCGACGATATGAAACGTATTAAATTCGATAATCAATATCCTAAAGATGGAAATTTTTTGCAATCCATTTCTGTAATTTATAAAGTGGATGCAAACAGATATCCAGAAATTAAAGATATTTTAGTTGAAATGCAGAACTGGAATAAAGTAGCAAATCCAGAATCTATTGCAGCAACTTATTTCATGATTACAGTAGATTATATTTTTGGTAAATGTAAAGCTAGTGTTGAGAATTTCATTGAAGGTGTGCCCTTAGACGAAACATTATTAATTGAAGCTATTACAAATACTAAATCACACCTACTAAAGTATTTTAAAACAACCAAAGTTCCTTTAAAAGATATACAAGTAATTCGTCGTGGAACGGAAGAATATCCAATGCCCGGATTTCCTGATGCATTGGCTGCCAATTATAGTAAGAAAAGAGATAATGATGGAAAATATGAAGGATTTGTGGGTGATACTTACACCATGATTGTGGAATACGACAAAAACGGCGTTACGCGTTTAGAAACCTTGGCGAATTTCGGTTCGTCAGCTCATCCAGAAAGTATACATTACACCGATCAATTGAAATTGTGGGTAAAACAACAAACAAAGGTGATGACATTGGATAAGGAAACGATTTTTAAAAATGCGGAAAGAATTTACAAGCCGGGGAATTAATCTTGAATAATAAAGGTTTAGTAAGGTCTGTTTACCTCAAAAACTCACTTTTAATCATCGCTGGTTTGCCCCTTAAATCGAGGTAATGGATATCGAATTTAATAAGTGTTCCTTCTGGTAAATCTTGAATTCTTTTTTTGACTACATCTGAAAGTTTTGCCCCTTTTACAGTAATGGAAGTTGAGTCAAAAAGAACATCTATTTGTGTGATGCTAATATTGCTTTCTAACCCTTCATCAGGCAATCGAACTTCAAAATCTAATTTGTTTACATTTAACTTTTCTCCAGAACTAACGTCTCCTATAAACACGGATTTCCGCGGAGATCCTTTTAATTTTACGGGAAACTTGTCAATTATCACTTTTTCACGCTCTTTTGTTTCTGGGTTAACCAAGTAATCAAAGAGGATCATTTCTGCTTCCAAACGGGTAACGGTGTCCATCATTTGGATTAAATAAGTCTTGTGTTTGTTGGTGCGTTCGATTATAAAAGTACCATCAAAATTTACAGGAAATCCTTTTTCAGCGTAGAAAGAATTGGCGTATTCTCGGTACAAAACAGAGTCTTGTTTTCCGTTAAAATAATACGTGTTATCTAATTGAGCTAAGAGTTGTTCTGAACTAAAAACAAGTCCCAACAAAAAAGTTAACTTGACTAATGACATGCGATTTTTTCTACTCGGTTTTGGTGTCGTCCGCCTTCAAAATCCGTGCTAAAAAAAGTATCTACAATTTCTAATGCTTCAGCCTCACTTAAAAAACGCGCAGGAAGTGTGAGAATATTTGCATTATTATGTTGACGTGCCAAAGCAGCAATTTCAGGTTTCCAACATAATGCACTTCTAATTCCTTGGTGTTTATTTGCTGTCATGCTAATTCCATTTCCCGAACCACAAATAAGAATTCCTAACATTCCTTCATTGGCTTCAACTTTAGCCGCAACAGGATGCGCATAATCTGGATAATCGATACTTTGTTCAGAATGGCAACCAAAATCTTCTAAGTGCATTCTTTTTGCTGTTAAATGCTTGATAATCGTTTCTTTAAGTTGAAAACCGGCGTGGTCGGCGCCAATAGGAATAATTTGTGAGGACATAATTCTGTTTTTACAAAAATACGGAAAGATAAAAAATAGCGGTTATCGATTTAGGAATTAGTAACAATAGTCGTATTAATTCAACCCTTCTTCCAATCGTTTGTAATAATTATACAACTCTAATTGCGCATGAAATGGAGGAATATCTGTACGGCGGTATTGATTTTTGAAATCAGCTGTTATTAATCTCGCTTTAACGCTACCACTCCATTGATAATTAAAAATCAAGTCTAATTCTTTTTGAACGCTAGGAGATTCCACCAAAACACCCACTTCAATACGTTTGTCGAGGTTGCGCTCCATGAAATCGGCACTCGTGATAAAATATTCGGGTTTGCCACTATTTTCAAACTTAAGAAAACGTGAATGCTCTAAATAACGATCGACGATACTGATTACTTTAATGTTTTCACTCAAGCCTTTTTTACCAGGAATCAAACAACAAATACCCCGAATAATCATGTCAATCTTTACACCCGCTTGACTTGCTTGGTAAAGTTTATTAATCATTGTTTGATCGGTTAAATTATTGAGTTTAATTTTTATCCCTGATTTTTTACCCTTTTTAGCTGCAACAATTTCGCGTTCAATTAAAGTAATTAGTTTGCGTTTCGCATTGAAAGGAGACACCAATAATTTTCTAAAAAGTACAGGTTCAATGTGGTTTTCTAGTATTCTAAATACTTTTTTAACCTCATTAGAAACTTCAGTGCGTGAAGTTAACAAGGCAAAATCACTGTAAATTCGAGCTGACTTTTCATTGAAATTTCCCGTTCCAATGTAGGTTATAAATTGTTCTTTATTATCTTTTATTCGCTTGATTTGAAGCAATTTAGAATGAACCTTTAAATTAGGAAAACCATAAATAACTTTCGCACCAAATTCTTTCAAGCGCTCACTCCAATATAAATTATTTTCTTCGTCAAAGCGCGCTTGCAATTCAAAAATAACCGTTACTTGTTTGCCGTTGAAAACAGCCGCCATTAAGGCATTCATTATTTCAGACTTACTTGCGACCCTGTAAATATTGATTTTAATTTCTTTAACTTTTGGATCAATCGCTGCTTCGCGCAGTAAATCAACAATGTAACTGAAACGTTGATACGGAAAATGCAATAAAACATCTTCTTTTAAAATGGTTTCGATGATTCCTTTTCCACGTTCAAATTGTGGAACCTTACAAGGAAGTTGTTTTGGATAAACGAATTCAGGACGGCCAAAATCTGGAAAGGAAATAAAGTCTTTAAAATTGTGGTAACGACCACCCGAAATAGTGTTGATTCCTGCTTTTAAATTCAGTGAATGTAATAAATAGCTAAGTAAATCCTCAGGCATTTTTTCATCGTAAACGAAACGAACAGGAATACCTTTTTTGCGTTGTTTTAAGCTTTTTTCAATTTTTTCTATGAAGGAAAGCGTCAAATCATCGTCTAAATCTAGTTCGGCATCACGCGTAAACTTGAAGGTATAAGCATCAATTTCTACAGGTTCAAAAATGGAAAAAATCTCTTTTAAATATAAGCGGATAATGTCGTCAATCAAAATGATTCGGATATCGTCCCCTTTTTTTAATTGATAAAAGCGTGAAAAATCGGTTGGAATTTGAATCAAGGCGTAGCGAACTTTGCTTTTTTTCTCAACGATTTTAACCGCTAAATAAATCGCATAATCCCGCAATTTAGGAAAAGGATTTTTTCGGTCTAGAATGATTGGGAATATCGCATGTTTGAGTTGTTCGTTGAAATAAATACCCAATTCTTTCTTGTGAGCTAAGGTAATGCGTTTTTCGTCTGTGTGATGAATGCGTTCTTTTACGAGCGCTCGCAAAATACGTTTGTAGGCCAATTCAAACTTTTGCTGTTGTTCGATTACAACTTCTCTAATTTCTTGATACAATTCTACGGGTGAGCCATGAAAACCATCAAACTTGTGTTTTCTCAAAGCAATCATGCGGCGAATATTTGCCACACGAACGCGGTAAAACTCATCCATATTGTTGGAGTAAATCCCCAAGAAACGCATGCGCTCAACCACAGGAACTTGATCGTCTAATGCTTCTTGCAACACTCGGTCGTTGAACGAAAGCCAGCTTAATTCACGGTTAATTATTTCCACATCGCAAAGATGCCAAAAAGAGCTTAACGATTAAAAAAAAGGTTATATTAAATTATTATGAAGTCTATTAAGCAAATTCAATCATTACAGCGCCTTTGTCCACGACATCACCTTCAATAATGCAGATATTACTTACTGTTCCAACACCTTCTGCTTTCAAAATATTTTCCATTTTCATAGCTTCTAAGGAGAGAACATTGTCGCCAATTTGAATTTCATCACCCACTTTTACAAAGATCTTTAGCACTCGACCCGGCATTGGCGCTTGCAACTCTTTCAGTTTTTTGATTTTAGGAACGTCTAAACCAAGAGATGCGATTAATTCATCAAGCTCTCCACGCTTTTTTACTTGAAAAACACGGTGATTTATTTTAATGGTCAATTGATTGTTTTCGGAATCATCCTTAATGATTTCTCCGTGAAATTTCTTGCCTTTGTGAAGCAACAAAAAGTATTTGTGATCATACCATTTTACGAAAGCACCATCGCTTGATTGAACTTCCTGACCATCTAATAACCAACGTGAATCTGACTGCATGTGACAAATATAGTGGAAAAAATAAAGCCCATAATTTGCGTTCCTTGATAAATTCATTTTCTGGTATAAATTTCTAACTATTCATCACCCTATTGATTAACAAAAACGTTTGTAAATAATAGTAGATATAAAATTTTCTATGGAATGTATAGGTTAAAGTATAGGTTTTAAACAAATGCTTTCGGTTACTTTCACTTTGTTGACTGTGATTGCGTGAGTTTATAATTAGACTAAAATAACAACACTAAAAAATAGAGTTTTGATTATGTGATTTGTTTATAAATAGTTCTTTGATATCTGTTTCGACAAAACGAGAAGTTTTATTTTAGCATCATGATACTAGACCACGAAAATGAAAACTTGAAAGTTGATGAATGGATTGAACAGAACACCTTTCTAGGCAATTTAGATAGTGTAACAGGATATTTTCCAATCGTAGCTTTAGCATACCTTTCAGAAAAAACAAACGAAAACCGATTTAGATAAATATTGAATTTAGATAAAAGTGCTGATTATTTGGAGTTGTATGGCTTAAAGTAAAAAATATACAAATAATATGCTCACAAAAGAAGACATCATACATATAGTGCAAAGCGGTGAAGGCTACAACGCAGAGTTTAAGGTGCGTGTGCCAACAAAAGTCAAAGAACTGACCGAAGAAGTTTGTGCTTTTGCAAATGCAGCTGGTGGTGTTTTGCTCTTGGGAATAGATGATAATAACATGATTGTGGGGGTTGAAATAGACAACGCCAAACGATCAGCCATTCAAAATTCATTAAATGACATCAATCCGCATTTGCCCGTACATTTTTATAAAGTACAAATAGACGATAAAGCGGTCTGGGCTATAGAGGTAAACTCAGGCAGCCAAAAACCTTACGTTCTTTCAGGCGCTATATATGTGCGTCAAGGACCGAATACGCAAAAGTTGACCTCGGTAGAACAAATGCGCGATTTTTTTCAGCAGTCTGAACGTATTTATTTTGATGAAATGCCTTGTGTCGGTTTTGACCTGAAAAACGATTTAGACCTTTCTTTTTTCCAAGAGTTTTGCCAGTTGGCAGGTATTACTTTTGCTGTCGGGCATCAACAAATCATCAACAACCTAAAGCTCTTGCTCCCCGAAGGTGCAATAAAGAATGGCGGTGCACTCTTCTTTGGTAAAGAACCAGAAAAAAGCAATGAAAAAGCAATGATTCGTTGTGTAGAATTTGAAGGAGATACCAAAACAAACATTATAGACGATAAGTTTTTTGGTGGGCCATTACTAAATCAATATCGCCAAAGCATGCAATGGCTCAAAAAGAAGCTAAACATTCGTTATGAAATCATAGATGGTGGACCACGAGATGAGATTTGGGAAATTCCAGAAGTTGTTTTCAAAGAAGCCATCATCAATGCCCTATCACATCGAGACTATTATGACAAAGGCGCCTACACCAGCATCGATTTTTTTTCTAACCGGATAGAAATTAGTAATCCCGGAGGATTAACTAGTGCCATAACCTTAGCTGATTTTGGAAAGAAAAGCCACAGTAGAAATCCGTTGATTTTTGGATTATTCGCTCGAATGAGTATGGTAGAACAAGTAGGTTCAGGTATTGGAAGAATTAAAGAACAAGTAAATAAAGCCGGTCTTTCTGCGCCTGAATTTAGAACAGAAGGCATGTTTACAGTGGTACTAAAACGAGGGAAAAGTTCGGGGAAAAGTTCGGGGAAAAGTTCGGGGAAAAGTTCAAAACAAATCTGGGCTGATACAAAAGAAATATTACAACAGAAATCAAATCAGAAAATTGGCACAAGTGCAGCGAGAATTTTAGAAATGATTTATCAATCTCAGGTGATTACGATTCCAGAGATGGCAAAAAAACTAAAAATAACAGAGCGTGGTGTGGAAAAAAACATAAAAAAGCTAAAGGAAAATAAACTACTTGACAGAAAAGAAGGAGAACGAGGTGGATATTGGGAATTGTTGGTTGATTAGATAGGGTTAAGGTGACCCCCAGTAGCATTGCAGATAAAAAGCCAGAAATAATCTATAGCCAATGAAACTATATTCGGAAGAAGGTTTTCCTTTGAAAAATTATAGATTTTAAGGAATTCAGAAAAAATGCCCACTCCACCACCAAAATATAATTATTCTTCTTGCCTTTTCCGATTATTATGTTTAATTATCTGTGAACTTAGCGGAAAAAATAAAGTTTTTGTATTTACAGCTAACTTTGAAAAGTTGAAAGTTTTCGATTAAGTAAAAAAACTGGCTTTAGTAAGCTCTTTCGTTGCGTTTTTCCACCCAATTGATAAAAGCTTTGTTCACCACTTTGTTTCCTCCAGGCGTTGGATAATTTCCTGTGAAATACCAGTCTCCAAGATGATTTGGACAAGCAATATGTAAATTCTCAACCGATTGGAACACGATTTCAACTTTAGCTTTGATCGTTGGAGGCGTTAATAATTCAGCGATTTTAGCAGAAATTTGCTCGTCAGTGAACGGTGCATAGATTTCTTTAACATAGTTCCGAACTTGTTCTCTCGGTAAGTTCACTTGCTCCAAGCATTTTTTGTAAACTTGATCGATAAGTGCTGTTTGGTTCGTGTCGCGCAATAAATGAATTGTTGCTTCAAAGGCTATGAAATCTCCCATTTTAGCCATGTCGATTCCGTAGCAGTCAGGGAAACGAATTTGAGGGGCTGAAGAAACAACAACTATTTTTTTCGGATTCAAACGATCTAAAATTCGCAAAATACTTTGTTTCAACGTAGTACCACGAACAATACTGTCGTCGATAACGATAAGATTATCCGTGTTTGCACGAATGCCGCCATACGTGATGTCGTAGACA
>JBILQY010000014.1:0-19372 GCA_044372955.1 Crocinitomicaceae bacterium
GGAATGTTGTATTGCTTCAATTGCAAATTCCTTGTGTGCTGTTGTGAAAATCACCTCAAACTTTACAGTTTCAAAGTAATCAAACAATTTGAATCCTCTTTCGTTAGGCATCTGAATATCCAAAAAAACTAAATCTGGTTGAAACTTTTTTATTGCTTCTACACCTTCAGAAATAGAGGAGCATGCAGCCAAGACGACCAACCTAGCACTAAAATACCTTTCTACCAAATGCCCTAGATATTCTCTAGCATTTTGTTCATCCTCAATTATTATACATCGCAGCATCGGGCAAATATATAAATTTAAAAGTGCATAAATTTTACTTGTTATCTACCGTATGATTTTTCAACTTGAGTGTTGAATATTTTAAAATAAACGTGAGATTTATGGGTTTGGTCAAAATAGAAAATGTGAACTTAATATCTTTTTCTCAATGCATTAAATTAAATTCAAATCTATTCGACTTTTTGAAGTAATGCTTCCGGCTGCGGAAAAACGCCTTTTCGCAATAAAGTCTTCTTCTTTAAATCCAAGAAAAACAAGGCTGGAATACCTGTTTCTTCCATTGCTCCGGTGATTTTGTATTCCTTTTTAGTGATTTTTTCAACCTTGTAAGTACCGCCGTATTTTACTTTTCCAACTAAAACAAACAAGCTGTCTTTTTTCAGTGTAACTTTTAAATATTCAGAATTCACTTTTACGATTTCTTCACCCAAATTAATTGAATAAGATGGGAGCGTTCCATCGTAAACTTTTAAGTATTTTTTCTTCAATTTCACGGTTTGACCAAAAGCAATAAATGCAAAAGTACTAGCAAAAAGAAACATAACTATTTTCATAAAACGAAAGTAAGAAATAATCAACTCCGACAAAAAATCAAGAAAAATTTAAATTACTTATCCGAGTAATGACCTAACGCAGAAATCACTCTTACAGTTACAATACTTTGATGAACCTCATAAATTAATCTATCTTTTTGATTAATTCTTCTGGACCACAAACCTATTAACTCATACTTTAATTGTTCAGGTTGACCTGTTCCTGTAAATGGATGCTCCTCCAACTCGTAAATTAATTTTGAAATTTTATTCAGATTTGACTTATTTCCAGCTTTTTTATGTTTTTTCAAATCAAGTAAAGCCTCATCCGTATATTTAATTAAATACTTTCCCACAACTTATCGGTTGGAATTATATGAAGATTTTTGCTACTTCTGGATTTATTGATTTTTTTCACAAACTCAGGGTTGTAGGGACTTTTTTCTTCCACAATTTCTACACCAGGTTGGTCTGAAATAAACTCTAAAAACTTAGTCATTAATTTACCAGCATTGGAGCGCTCATTTATTCTTAAAGTTACGGTAGTCATTGCTTTTACTTTTTACAAAATTAAGGGAAATATTTCAAAAATAATTATAGAATTTGAAAAGTCTAATTTAAGAAATCTCTTTACTAAATATGAAAGTCTGATATTTGAATCATTACAAATCTAATCGTAAAAAAATAATTTGAAAACTAATTTTATGACGACTTTCTATTTTTTGTCAACTTATAAAATAATTATTTACAATTAAAATCGAAATCCACATTCCACCGTTCAATACTTGTGAATTTTCTCAAAATCGCTAGTGCTTGATTCACTATTTTCGTAGCATGTCAAAAAAGGCCGAAGATTATAGTAAAAAAGGTTTGCGTACAAGTTACCTTTCAACCGTTATTGGAATTTCTCTCGTTTTATTCATGATTGGACTTGTTCTAGGTGGAGTTTTTGGACTTCGAAGTTTTGAAAAACAAGCCAAAGAAAGTCTGCAAGGAGATATTTTCTTTAAATCAGAATTGAACGATGCAGATATCAAACAAGTGGAGCAACAGTTGAAAAATTGGAGTGAATTCAGCGAAGTGTATTTCGTTTCACCCGAACGTGCGATTCAAGAATTTGGTGGTGAAGGTCAAGATGAAAAAGAAATGTTGACGATTTTTAATGGTGAAAACCCACTTCCTGCAACAATTGGTTTCAGACCAAAAGAAGAGTTTGCTACCAAAAGTGGAATGGAAAAAATCAAGAAAAAACTATTGGCAAAATTCAACACTGAAATCGACGAAGTAAACTACGATAAATCAAGCGTTGAAAAAATCAATCTTGGCTTCAAACAATTCGCATTTTTGTTTCTTTCCGTTGCCTTTTTATTGGTGCTTATTGCTATTGCAATGATAAACAACACCATTCGTCTTTCTTTATATTCCAAGCGTTTCACCGTTAAAACGATGCAATTGGTTGGCGCGACAAGTGGCTATATTCGCAAACCATTTATTGTACAAGCCATCCTTCAAGGTGTGGTTTCTGCCTTCATTGGTTTGGCACTTTTACTCACCGTTTTCTTCGGATTAAACAACCTGTTTGAAACAGTTGAGATTAGTTATACGCTTCCAAGTTTCCTTTTATTGGTAGCAAGTTTGATTGTAATTGGCGTTTTTATTACCGTAATTTCCACTTTATTTGCATTAAACAAGTATCTTCGTATGAAATTAGATGACTTATATTAATGCTATGGAAAATCCTATTAAACACTTTGGTTTTAATTCACAAAATTACAAATGGTTACTTATTGGTTTAGCAATCAATATTTTAGGTTATATTTTAATGATTGGAGGAGGTTCAGATGATCCTGCAAAATTTGATGCAAATGAGTTGTTTAGTACTACTAGAATTACAATCGCTCCAATCCTTATTTTAGCTGGTTACATTGTTATTTTTTATGCAGTAATGAAACGTGGTAGCAGTTCAACCTCTTCTTCAATTTCTGCTGAAAAAAGCGAAACAGAAGCTCCAAAAAAAAATAAATAATAAATTTTCATGAGTATTATTGAAG
The DNA here is from genome assembly GCA_044372955.1 of Crocinitomicaceae bacterium. Classification (GTDB taxonomy): domain Bacteria; phylum Bacteroidota; class Bacteroidia; order Flavobacteriales_D; family Crocinitomicaceae; genus UBA952. Next base: position 2,870 of record JBILQY010000014.1, read on the forward strand.
CTATTATCCTCGCAATTGTTGAGGGTCTAACCGAATTTTTACCTGTTTCTTCCACTGCACACATGATTTTCATCAGTGCAATTTCTGGAAACGAAAAAGACGAATTCGTTAAAATGTTCCAAGTTTCAATTCAATTCGGAGCAATTTTAGCTGTCGTTATGCTCTTTTGGAAAAAATTCTTCAACTTCAAATCTTTTGATTTCTATATCAAATTAGCTTTGGCTGTTATTCCAGCGTTAGTACTTGGAAAGTTATTCGATGACAAAATTGAAGCGGTACTTGAAAAACCCATTCCTATTGCCATAGTTTTAATTATTGGAGGTATCATTTTACTTTTTATCGACCGAATTTTCCTAAGAACAACTTTAGACACAGAGGAAAAAATCACAATTCGTAAAGCGGTAACTATTGGTTTTTGGCAATGTTTAGCAATGATGCCGGGAACAAGCCGTGCAGCAGCATCGATAATTGGTGGAATGCAACAAGGATTGACACGTAAAATGGCCGCTGAGTTTTCATTCTTTTTAGCAGTGCCTACAATGCTTGCTGTTACTGTTTATTCAATTGTATTGAAAGATTGGAATTACAAAGGAGAAGAACAAAAAGGCTACGAAATGATTCTTTCTTCGAATGATAATATTTTGATGTTTGCGCTTGGAAATGTAATTGCTTTCGTGGTTGCAGCTTTCGCAATCAAAATGTTCATCGGTTTGATTCAAAAATATGGTTTCAAAATTTGGGGCTGGTATCGAATTGTTGTTGGTATTGCTTTGTTAATCTATTTCACGGTTTAATGGATTTTATTTCAGGAGCAACTATCCTCGTTGACAAACCACTTCATTGGACTTCCTTTGATGCTGTGAACAAAATTCGCTGGAACCTAAAACAAGCACTTAAAGTTAAAAAGATCAAAGTAGGTCACGCAGGAACTTTAGACCCTTTGGCAACAGGACTTTTAGTAATATGTACAGGTAAAAACACCAAGTTAATCGAAGGGTTTACCAATGCAACCAAAACCTACACAGGAACAATTTTAGTTGGAAAAACAACACCTTCATTTGATTTAGAAACGGAATTCAATAGAGAATTTGAAACATCTCACATCACCAACGATTTGATGGAAGAAGTTCGAAAATCGTTTTTAGGCGAACAATTACAAACTCCACCAATTTTTTCTGCCAAACTCATTGATGGAAAACGCGCTTATGATTTAGCTCGAGCTGGAAAAGAAGTAGAAATGAAACGCAACTTGGTGACGATTGAAAAATTTGAAATAAATATGGAACGTTTTCCAGAAGTTGATTTTGAAATTGTTTGTTCTAAAGGCACGTATATTCGTTCCATTGCAAGTGATTTTGGTCAAAAATTGAACTCAGGAGCAACACTCATTGCACTTCGAAGAACACAATCAGGTGAATTTTCAATTGAAAATGCAAAAACTGTTGAAGAATGGATTAAATTCTTAGACGAAAGTCTATAAAATCTATTTGCAATTCAAAAAAATCAATATCTTTGCCGTCCGATTGAATATCAATAATGCCCCGGTGGCGGAACTGGTAGACGCGCTGGATTCAAAATCCTGTTCTTTCGGGAGTGCCGGTTCGATTCCGGCCCGGGGTACGAAAAAAAACCAGAATGAGAAACAGAGCGAGAGCGAAGTTTTTAACTCTGGTTTTTTTGTTCACTCTCATTCTCCCTATTTAATGTTTTCTATAAACAGAGCGAGAGCGAAGTTTTTAACTCTGGTTTTTTTCTTCATTTTCACACTCATTCTCGCTCTCATTCTTCTTCATCCACCTCAAAAACTAGATTATTTTATTTATCTTCATTGTAAGCAAATTCATTTATTATGTTTGATTTCCAAAATCTTGAAGTTTATAAAAAGGCGAAATTGTTTCATGTCAATTGCAGAAAAATTATCCTTGAAAATAAGTTAGATAGGTATGTTGTTGACCAACTCGGTAGAGCCTCTTTCAGTGTTCCTCTCAATATTGCAGAAGGTAGTGGTAAATTTTCCAAAGCAGATAGGAAAAACTATTTTACAACCGCACGAGCGTCTTTATTTGAATGTGTTGCAGTTCTTGATATTCTTAAAGATGAGAACAAAATATCAGCGTCTGAACTCGAAACGATGTTAAAAGATGCCGATGAACTTTCAAGAATATTATATTCTATGATTAAGAACTTGACTTAAAAACTAAAATCAGAAAAAGAAACAAAGTGAGAGCGAAGTTGTTAACTCTGTATTTTGCCTCATTCTCTCTCTTCATTCTCGCTCTCACTCTTAACTCTCGTTCTCATTCTAATGCTTCACTCTCATTCTCACTCCACTCTCTCTTTTCAACCTTTAATGTTAATAATACAAAAAAGTTGAATAAGTCCTTACAACAATTATTTCAAATCGACTTCAATCGCTACTTCATTTTTACGATTGATGAAATCCCAAGGAGCGTTGTAGCCCATGTACATAAATGAACCGATAGTTTTAACTTGATTTTTGGCTAATGTTTTTCTTAGTTTATTGCAATGTTTTTCAATTTTCTCATCGGAAGAATAACCACCATAAGTTATAACCGCTAAGGTTTTTGAAGCCTCTTCTACAATTTGAACGTTCTTTGAATTTGGGTTTGGAAGTTCTTCTTTTTTATACGATTTAGGCATTACGAAATACATTGAAGCTGAATCTCCCATATTCATCACAACAGGAGCCGTCATTGCGATTTTTTCATTTTTTTCATTTCCTCCAAAAATGTAATTCGCAATTGTTCGAAAACCATTACTTCCCTCACTATCAAAGGATTTATCTGCTAAACTAGTTTTCGCTACAAGCATCTTAGGATATACTCGAATTTCAACTTCATCGATGGTTTTAACAACCTTGTAATCAGGAGTTTCTATATTTTTAAAGGACACAACTAAATAGCTTATTCCAATTATTACCAAAACAGAAAGTGAAATCCATATATATTTATTCATAAGGTTTTCTTTTTCAAACAGATAGTATTTGATTTTGTTCTTTAGTAAAAGGTTAAATAAAAAAACAACCAAGCATTTACTCAGTGGAATTTAATTTAAATAAGATACTATCAATTAAAGGTTAACACTTCCTCAATCTTTTCCATCACTTCATCAGTCATCTTTTCTTGTGCTTCGATGGACTTTAAGTTTTCGAGTAATTGAGCTTCTTTGCTAGCTCCTAAAATAATGGTACTTACGTTCGGATTCTTTAAAATCCAAGCTAAACTCATAACTGGTAAGGTTAAATCATGTTCTTTAGCTAGTTCAGCCAACTTTTTGATGACAACCAAACGTTCTTCTGTTAAGTTTTTATCGCGTAACCATTCTAATCCTTCGATTCCAAGACGCGTGCCTTCTGGAAATGCATTATTGTACTTTCCACTCAAAATTCCACTAGCTAAAGGTGACCAAACGGTTGTTCCTAAACCTACAGTTTTATAGATTTGAGCAAACTCTACCTCTACTTTGTGACGTGTGAATAAGTTGTATTCGGGCTGTTCAACAACTGGACCAATCAAATGATTTTGTTTCGCAAACATGTGTGCTTCCATGATTTCTTGTGCGCTCCATTCAGAAGTTCCCCAGTACAAAATTTTACCTTGCATTATCAACTGGTGCATCGCCCAAACCGTTTCTTCAATCGGCGTTTTTTTATCTGGACGGTGACATAGAAACAAATCCAAATAGTCTAACTGAAAACGTTCCAATGCTTGATGACACGCTTCAAAAAGATGTTTTCGACTACAACCAAGTTGCGTAGGTAATTGTCCGCCATTTCCAAAAAATGCTTTGCTACTAACAATGTAACTGTCGCGTGTCCAATTCGTGTTTTTTAAAATTCGACCCATAACACGTTCGCTTTCACCATGGGCATAAACCTCAGCGTTGTCAAAGAAATTAATACCACTTTCATAAGCGATTTCCATTAAACGTTGAGCATCAGCGTCGCTAATTTGTTTTCCAAAAGTCAGCCAAGAACCCAAAGATAAACGGCTAATTTGTAATCCTGATTTTCCTAAATTGTTATATTCCATCGTTTCTTCTTTAATTCAAATTTGATATCATACGTTTCTTTTGGTGATGTTTCACAATACCATTTAGCAGTACGACCAAAATAATTATAAATGATCCAATGTAAAATTTCAAATTAAGCAATTCGTGTTCATTCAAAATTACAATTGCAAGTAAAATGGTATAAACTGGTTCTAAATTAATACTTAAAGAGGCTGTAAATGCACCTAATTTTTTGACAATTTCTATCATTACTAAAAAGGCAAAGGAGGTGCATACAATTCCAAGAAATAACAGCCAAGCTATATCCGACCAAGTCATCGTGAAGATTGAGCTATCCATTTTTCCCTGCCAAACCAAAAACAAACTCACAAAAATAAATCCAACAATCAACTCATAAAAAGTCATTTGCGTTGAAGGAATATCCTCCGAAAGTTTGGCATTAAAAACGGAAAACAATGCAGCGCACAATGCAGAACTCAATCCGAAATACATTGCTTGCGTTTCTTGCGGGTTGAAATCTCCAGAAATGAAATAAATACCAAAAATAACAATCGCGCCCATTCCAAATTCCAACCAAGAAAACCTTCTCCGCATCACAATTGGTTCCAACCAGGTGACATGTAATGTTGTTGTTGACAAACATAAAACACCCAAAGACGCTGTTGAAAGCTGAATTGAATAATAGAATGTCAACCAATGTGAGGCAACTATAACACCAACAATTGCTATTTTCCACAAATGCTTCAACTCAATTTTTAAAGATCGATTTGTGAAAACAAAAAACAAAGCCAAAAAAACAGGTGCAATAATAACTCTGTACCATACAATTACGATGGCATCTAAATGAATTAATTTCCCTAAAATTCCAGTAAATCCCCAAATAAAAATGATGACATGCATCATTAAATGGTACTTGTATTTTTGGAACAAACCTTTCTATTTTTTCTTACTCCATTCTTCGATGGAAGCTTTGTTCATTTTAACGTAGTTTTGATCTCCATCTTTTTCAGCTGCTGCAATTGAGAAATTAGCTGTTTCGATTGCACCTTTGTAATCACCAGTTGCTGCTTGAATTTGCGCTTTTAAACGCGACATCCAATAAGCTTCTGGACGTAATTCAACTGCTTTCGTTGACCAAGCTAATGCTTGTTTCATATCCACTTTTTCGGTAAAATAATAGTTTGCAGCTTGGTGGTAATCATTTGCCGAAGGACCATCCATTGTTTTTTTGATGCTCGCCATTACTTTCTCTTTCGTGTTCAAAGTAAATGGTAAGTTGATTCTTGTTTTATCCCAAGAAATTTGAAGCACTGCACTACTATTTTGGATATTGTCAAAATTGATAGTTAAATTCTCAACAACGTCATTTAACGCAACAACGGGAGCTGTAGTTCTAAGAGCAACTTTCTTTTCGTCCCAAGTTTCAGGTAAACCCCAATTGGTTGTTTCTTTATAGAAAACGATTTCCCAATTATCTTTCGATGGTTTCACATAAATCGCGTAAGAACCTGATTTCAAAGTGTCTTTTCCGAAAATCAAAGCTTGACTTGTCGTTAAATTCGTTGTTTCATTCGCACCAAAACGCCACATTTCACCGTAAGGAACAACATCACCAAATACAACTCGTTCTCTTTTCGCAGGACGATTGTAAGTAATGGAAAGGTCTGCTAAACCAACTCGTTGTTCAACTTTTCCTGCTGGACTTGCTTTAGGAACTGTAATTTGTGCATTCAACGAAAGTGTCAAAAATGCGAAAGATGCTATCAATAATTTTTTCATATTTAATTTTTTAGTTTCCAAATTTACAATTTTAATACCGACGAACGCTCAAAATGTCATACGGTAAATTCATATTTAGTTTGTTGTATTGTTGTCGGTATTTTACCAAGCAAGATTTATTTGACAATGTAAGTATCATGTAAAACAAGGAGAAAAGGCTATTGTTTCAAAATCATTGTTGAATTCATGGTAATGTCAAGCAAATTATACGGTTCTATTAAAGTTATCTTACATTTTCAATTTTCTTTCAATTGCTTTTTCAACCAGTGTACTTTCTTTTTTATTGATTTCCAATTCGGCTGCTAATTGACGCCATTTTGATAAACTTTCTTTCACTTCATCTATAATTTTAGTTGCGTTTTTAACTTCAAAGTAGGTCGCCAATTTCAGCAGTTCATTCGTTCCAACATCTTGGTAATTACTTGCAACAGATAAACTTTGATAATTTCCTCTAGCAGGTGAAAAAGTTAAGTCATAAGCAGGTGCAAAATTCCATTCTCCCTTTTCATTCATTAAAAAGCCAAGGTTTTTACTATGGTCGTCCATGTTGTTTCCAAAAACATTAAAAGCAGCAAGTTTTAAAACTTTTTCGCAAGCAATTGCATTTTTTTCAAGCTTGTTTGCCGCATCCATTACATGCCCATAATCCATAGTACTGAAACGAAAGTTATCGTGTAATAGACCGCAAGCAGAATGAAAATGCAAACGTTGATTGTTAATTCGATCAAAACGCTTTGTCCCGAAAAAACAACGTCCTTTTTCACTAGAAAACAAGTTCGAAGTGCTCATTTCGACGCCACATTCTTTGGCCATTAAATAAAAAGCAAATTCAATTTTTGCACTATCCTCTAAATCATTCAAAGCTGAAAATTTTACAATCCAAGGTTCGAAATCAGCCGTATTTTTAATTCCAAATAAATTTTTACTTTCAGAATAGTTTACCAAAACCTTTGGTCGAGCTCCAACTGAATTACCGCCTAAATGATACAAGTTGTCGAGATAAGCTGAATTTCCATTTTGTAAAATCTCTTTAGATTCAAACGCGATTTCATCTAAATCAAACTTAGCGTTGAAACTTTCATTTTCCTCCGTGAAAGGTTCATAAACTAAAGCTCCTTGTCCGTTTTTTCCAATTAAAGAAAGTCGGTCTAAAACGCTTATCTCTCGTGGATTGATTTCTTTTTCAATGAGTTTTCTATCGAGTAATAAGCGTCCCCATCCATCTGGAATTGAGTCGTTGAATACACCAAACAAGCCTTCAAAAGGATCCTTTGGACCAGCAATTATTTCTGCTGTATTTTTTAATTTAATGGGTGAGATTTCCAGTTTTCGATCTAAAAATTCACGGTTAAATTGAAAAAAAATAGTTTGATTTCGTTCTAACAGCGTTCCAACTTCAATTAAGGAATCCCCGAAATTCAATGACACTTTGATTTGTTGCGCTGAAAGAAAATTTTTACTTCGCATTTCTAAACAATTTTTCGATTTCTGCCATATCATTAGGAATGAATAATTTTTCAAATTCATCCAATCTATCTAAAATAAGAGCGATTCGAAGCAAAGCCTCTAGTGAAATTTGTCCGCTTTTTTCAAACCGTTTATAACTTCCAAGTGAAACATTCGCACGTTGGGCTAATTCCAATTGTGAATACTTCTTTTGCTTGCGAAGCACCCGTATTTTCTGTGCCAATTCTTGTCGAATTTGATAAGGGGTTTTGTCGATTGAGAATGAAAGCATAATGATTAATATATTAGCCAAAAATAGTGTTTTTTGTTTAAAATGGATAATATGTTTACTATTTATAACATAAATAATATCTCAAATTGATTTCATTCTTACACTTTTATTCAAATGAATTTAAGTATCTTTACCTTTGTAAAAAAACAACTAATGCAACTACTTCCACCATCTGAAATTGTAGTTAATTACGCCAAAATCCAACGTTTGGAGGACACCGTTCGTAAAATCTACCGATTGATTATTTACAGTCGTTATCATTTCGACGACGATTTATTGGATTCTTACTTGACTGGGATGCACAATTTGAAGGAATTAGTGGGCATAAAAAATGCGCAAATGGAAGCGCAAACGGAGGAAGAATTGGAAGAATACATCATTAACTTGAAAAAGTCTTTAGATTTTGTGGTGGATGAAATCAATGACCACAACCGTTTTGATAGCGAAGTTCAATTATTTCAATTGTTGCGTTTGATTTCTCCTGAAACGAATAGCATTCATCCGAATAAATACCGAAATACATTGGTGCAAATTGGCGCACATATTTGTCCAGACGGAAGTGAAGTACCGAGTTTGGTGGCAGAGTTGTTTTACCAAATGAAGCAAATTTCTAACCCAATCATTCGTGCGATTTACTTCCACCACGAATTGATACGCATTCATCCGTTTGCAGATGGAAATGGTCGAGTGACGCGCGTGGCGAAAAACTGGATTTTGATGTACGACCTTTTTCCTCCAACTTTTATTAGCGATGCGACTGAGAAAAAGGAATATATCCACGTGCTTGGAAACAGTTTCAGAGATTTGGATAAAAATCCAGGAAAATGGAACGAACACATTGCGCAATTCTACGACTTAGAAATTGAGCGCTTAATTGACAACGCCAACCACTTATTTGAAATTGTAGAGAATATTGGAAATCAACGAGAAAAGAAAAAAATCGATAGATCTGTTTGAATAAACAAGTTAACATTTGCTGAAATCTAATTAAACTCTTGTTATTTCTACACTTTGAACTGAAAAATCCTATTTTTTTAAGTTTTCAAATTTCTGATATACAACTAATTAAGTCTATTATTTTTATTTTACTCAATACGTTGAGTAAAATTACTCACTTAATTGAGTAAAACAACTTAATCTATTGAGTAATTTATTAATTTTGTGTTGTAAAGTTGAATTATGATACAAAGAAATCAGTTAGAAACTGTTAAATCAAGGATGAATGAGCCACGAAAATTCATTCAAGTTTTGATGGGCCCTCGTCAGGTTGGTAAAACAACAATGATGAAACAATTGACGGAAGAAGTGGAAATTGAAACGATATCTGTTTCTGCAGATGGGGTAATCAATTCGAATTGGTTATGGATTCAACAAATTTGGGAAAATGCACGCATTCAACTCAAAAACGCAACAAACAATGAAATAATTCTAATCATCGATGAAATTCAAAAATTAGATAATTGGAGTGAAATCGTCAAAGAACAATGGGATTTTGACACCAAAGAAAATAACAACATCAAAGTTATCTTGCTCGGCTCTTCGCGCTTGATGATTCAGAAAGGTCTAACTGAATCGCTTGCAGGAAGGTTTGAAGTTACGTATGTCGGACATTGGTCTTTTTCAGAAATGGAAGAAGCTTTCGGTTGGAATGTGAATCAATACATTTACTACGGTTCCTATCCAGGAGCAGCAAGTTTAATTCACGAAGAAGAACGTTGGAAAAATTATATCAAAGATTCCTTAATTGAAACGAGTATTTCAAAAGATATTTTGATGTTAACGCGCGTTGATAAACCAGCAGTTTTACGTCGTTTGTTTGAATTAGGTTGTTTGTATTCAGGACAAATTCTAGCCTATACAAAATTATTAGGCGAATTACAAGACGCAGGAAACACAACTACTTTGTCGCATTACTTAACCTTGCTTTCAGATTCAGGCTTGTTGGGAGCAACTGAAAAATATGCAGGAAACGTCATTCGAAAACGTGCTTCAAAACCAAAGTTTCAAGTTTTCAATAATGCCTTGCTGACAGCGCAAGATGATTTAACTTTTGAAAAGGCAGTTTCAGATTCAAAAATTTGGGGAAGATTGGCGGAATCTGCAATCGGTGTGCACCTCATAAACAACGCAATAACAAATAATTACACTGTTTATTATTGGCGCGAAAAAAATGATGAAGTTGACTTTATACTTGAACGAAAAAACACGTTGATTGCGCTGGAAGTGAAAACTGGTAGAAGAGCTGAAAACAACGGAATGCGCGTTTTTGCTCAAGCTTTTAAACCTAAAAAAGTACTACTTATAGGAACAGGTGGAATTGGAATTGAAGCTTTTCTTAGAATGAATCCAGGAGAATTGTTTGGTTGATTATAAATCAAAACAACCTCGCCAGAGCAAATTTCAAGGCAATTACTGCTTGCTGGTTTTTAGTGATTAATTCAATGTATTTTAGTTGCGCTTGAATGTAAGTCATTTCGCGAACGTTGATTAAAAACAAAGAACTTTCACCATTTTCAAACATTCTTTTTTCAGCTTCTAATAAAGTTTTGGTGTCTTCAACTGTTTTTCGGTAAACTTCGATTTGTGCACTTACATTCTCTAAATCTACCATCGAACTTTTGATTTTGAAATTCAAAGCAGCGAAAGTATTGTCTAATTGATATTCTGCGGATTGCAACTTCAATTCAGCCAATTGTAAATCACCGCGCTCTTTTCGCAAGAACAAAGGCATTTCAAACGTTAGTCCCCACTTGTAATTATTGACTGAAATTCCATCAAAAGGATTGTAATTAATCGGCTCATTGAGGAAATTATATTGCAAATTCAATTGTGGTTTCAACTGTTCTCTTTTCAAGCGTTTTTCAACTTCCAAGGTTTCAACTTTGAAATTAGCGATTTGTAAATAGGGGTGTGCTTGCAAAACAGAATCCGTCAACAAGGAACGATACAAAATAGGATTTTGAAGTTCAATCGAATCTTTTTGTAAAGGCAAAGTTCCTTCTTCCAACTCTAAAGGTTCTTCGTTTTCGCCCCACAAAAAAGTCGCTAACTTGAACTTTGAATTTTGTAAATCAGCTTCAAATTGTTGCAGCATCACTTGACGCGATTGCACTTGAATGCGTGCTTCCACACTGTCAATTCCAGGTCGATCTCCCAGGTCTGCTGTTCTTTTAATCGCATCGTAACGAACTTCCGCTAAGGATAATGCTTCGCGCAAAATCATACTCGAATGATGCGCTAAAAACCAATTCCAATAGGTGTAACCCGATTCATAAAACAATTCATTGAGCTGCAATTTTTGCTCCGCCAAGGAACTCTGCTGATAAATACGTGCTTTAAACAATTCTGCTCTTCGTTGATCAATAAACAATCCTTGACCTAAATTTACGGCCACACCTCCATACCACAATCCACTATTAGGCGTTTTGTTTTGCAAATCCAGATAAGTTCCACGGTTGTTTTCCAATCCTGATTTCAGTTCTATTCCGTACCAAGTTGGCAACTTCAAACCAGAGTTAATCATACTGTAATACTGCGAACCTTTGAAATATTTCTGATCGATTTGATTGTACACTTTTGGGTCAAAACCACCTTTGGCTTTTAACAAATTACTTTCCCCCATTTCAGGTTGTAAATTGGCGAGTTTTGCCAAAGGATGGTTACGCAAAACCAACTCTTGAAACCCTTGTTCAGAGAAAACAACTTGACTCGAAAGCGTAAAACAAAAAACTATAAATAAAACACTTAAGACTGTTCTCATTTTTTCTTTTTTGTAGCGTTTACATCTGATTTTTTATAGAAATCTGGTGGGAAACCATTGATGATTCGCCACAACTCATACCAAACTGGAACATCTTTTAATAAAATCATTGAATTCGTTCCTCCACCAACACGAAGTTCGCTTGGCCATTTGTAATCATTTTTATCTGGAGAAATTAATACTCTAAATGTACCATCTTCTTGTGCAAAATTATCAACGGCAAACACTTCTCCACCATAAGTTCCGTGGCTGGTGTTAGGCCATCCCGAGAAAACAATTGCGGGCCATCCATCAAATTGAATTCTAACTTTTTGTCCTTTCTGTATAAGTGGCAAATCCATCGGGCGAATGTACATTTCAACTGCCAAATCATAAACTCTTGGCATAATTGTCAATACTTGTTCACCTTGCTTTACCGTTTCACCAATTCCACTTTGAATAACTTTTGTAACCACTCCATCTTGTGGTGCAGTAATTACATACATACCATTTCGAATAGAATAATTGGCTGATTGAGTTTGGAGTTTAGTAACATCCACCTCCGTTTCAAACATACTTGTCATTGCTGAAAACTTGTCTGATTCAGCTTTTGAAATTTCGTCACGGTACTTAGCTTCGATTGAAGACAATTCAACTTTCGCGTCAATGATATCGTTTCTTGATTGCAATAGTTTCTGTTGTGCACTAATCATACTTCCTTGCGCGCGTTGCATAGAAACCTTGCGAATCTCTAAATCTGTTTGCGATTTCAGGCCTTCTTTCGTTAGTTTTTCAAAACGTTCAAACTGATCTTTTGCGATGTCGTAATTGTTTCTTGCAACTTGATAATCAATACTATCGCTAATTAATTTCAAACGCGTTTGCTTCAATTTAATTTGAGCTTGTTGCAACTTCAACTTTCCTGATTCAATCAATGCATCAATTCGGTTATCTAATGAAACTACCTTGTCGCCATAAGTTCGCACCGATTGCTCTTTTACACGCAACTGATCCATGGTTCGTTCGACTAATTTTGGGTCGAAATAGCCATCTTTTACCTCCGAAATGAAAAGCAAGGTATCACCTTTTTTAACAATATCTCCATCTTTCACATACCATTTCTCAATTCTACCAGCAATGATGGTATTGATTGTTTGCGGACGTTGTTCTGGACGTAGTGTAATTAGCTTACCATTCGAACGCACATTTTGCGTCCAAGGAATAAACATAAAGACAACTGCAAGAAAGAAAAACACGTAAAAAACACGAATGATTTTTTTAGATGATTTCTCTTTGATAACTGATTTCAAAGCCCAAAAATCCTCTCTGGGCAATTGATTTTTATTAGTTGGTGATAAATTTAACATCGCCTATTTTTTTGCTTTATATGATTGATAAGTACCTTCGAAAATCACTTTCCCTTTTTCGATTTCAACAATTTTATCTGCGAATTCCATCATTTTTTCATCATTTGAAGAATACAAAACAGACACATTTTGTTGAGTGGAAATTAATTCAATGAGTTGATCTTTTTGAATATCATTTAATCCTTCAGTTGGGTCTTCCAGTAAAACAAGTTTTGGATTTCCAACAAAAGCTCGAAGTAAAAGAATTTTTCTAACAATATCCTTTGGAACAAAATGAGCTTCAGGATTCAAAACAGTGTTATATCCTTCCGAAAAATTATTGATGGCTTCTGATAAATTTAGGATTTTAGCTATTCGTTGTACCTCTTCAAAGGTTGCGTATTTTCTTCCAAGCGTTATATTGTCTAAAATACTTGAATGAAATAATCGATCTTGGAACAATAAATTACCAACATCATTTCTCAAGTCTTGAATGTCTAAATTTCCAATTGGTAATCCTTCAACAGAAATATTTCCAGAACTTACGGGATACATTCCGCCCACTAAACAAAAGAGCGTATTTATACTCACAGTAGAATCTGAAACAATACAAACGCGCTGATTTGTAGCAACTTCGAGCGTGATTTCCTTCAAAATTGGATTTCTATACAAATCTGTTTGGAAAGAAACTTTGTCAATTACAAGCTCAAATCCGCCTTCTCTTTCAGGGATTTTTATACCGTCGTAATTCTCTAATTCAATATCTGTTACTTGTCCAATTTTTTCAACCGCTGTCATCACGTCATACACAACTTCCAAACTCATAATCAATTTTTCAACAGAATTTAAAACCAACAAAATGATTATTTCAGCAGCGATAAATTGACCAATATTCATACTTTGATTTAGTACCAGAAATCCACCAATAATCAACAATGCAAGCGCAATCAATACTTTGAAAGCAACCAAAAATGAAAACTGTTGAACAAGCACTTTAAAGTGAATATTTCTTGCTGTCAAATAACCTCTTAAGTGTTCATCTGTTTTGGTAAGTGACAATTCTGGATTTCCAGCCATCTTAAAACTAAATCTAGCGTGGGCAATTTCTTCTAACCAATGAGCGATTTTATACTTGTATTTTGATTCATTCAAACTCGATTCAAAACCTTTCTTTGAGGTGATTCTCAAAATTAATGCAAGTAAAAGTACAAGCGTTAAACCAAAGAAAATAAAGAAGCTATTGTAGAAAGAAAGCAAGACCAAACCAAAGATAATTTGCAAACTCGCCGCTGTAAAATCAATTAATAACTTAGATAAACCTTTCTGAATAGTTAAGGTATCAAAGAATCTATTTGTTAACTCAGGTGCATATTTTTTAATCAATTCTTCCATTTTAATTTTAGGAATACGATCAGCAAATTCAAAAGCTGATTTAACGAAAATGCGTTGCTGTAAGTTTTCAGTGATGCGCATTTGAGCAATTGTTAATACTCCTGAGAATGCTATTGCCAAAACGACTAGAAAAACCAAGACAACCCAAGAAGTACTCACTTGTCCCATTTGGATAAAATTGATAATCGCCTGAATTCCAAGAGGCAATGCCAGTGAAAGGATTCCACTTAAAACAGCAAAAATATATACGTTTCGAATTTCGACGCTATCGGGTTTTAGCAACATCCAAAAGCGGTTGATGGGTGATGTATTACTTTGTTCCATTTATTTCTAAGGTTTTGTTAATAAGGTCTAATGCAAAATCTTCAAATGCATCTTGATTAGCTAAGGTATTGGTTAATCGAGGTAAATGATCTTTAAAAAAACGTTGGTGATTACTACTTTCAATAATTGTAGAAATTAACATAGCGGGAAACGGATAATTTGGATTTACTTCTTCAATGATGCTTGAAACGCGCGAAACAATTGATTTATAAACACCATAAATTCCAATTTCATTTTCTTTGTCTACTTCTTTGGTTCGATAAATCTTTGCTGATTCGTTAATAACGATGCTTTTAAGGCTCAATTCCCATTGAAAAACAAGTTCATTTTCTGGATTTGGTACCGAAGTAATTACATGCATTGATTTATATAATTTCTTAACAGGGTCTTCAATGTTTGCAGTCTCAATAAGCAAGCGGTATTCTATCATTCCCCAATACCAATTAAAAAGATACAGCAAAAAAGTGTGTTTACTTTCGAAATATCTGTAAACTGAAGCTTCTGTTGTGTCAATTTTTGCAGCCAATTTCTTAAAGGTAAAATGCTCAAAGCCAACTTCATCCAACAACAAAATTCCAGAATTAATAATCTTCATTCCTAAGTCGGAACTTGATGGATCTTTCAAAAATAATTTTTGGTTGACTTTAATACTAACTGTTTCTAATAAATCCTTCATGTAACAAAAATACTTTTCTTTTGATAGTAATACTATTACTTTAGTTAGTAATAACATTTTTTATGATAATTTGTTTTGAAGGTTTTGTTATTTAAAGCCAAACAATCATAAAAATAATTTATCAATTGAATAAAGGCAACTTTAAATACTATTTTTGATTCAATGAAAATCAATACAAAGAAGTGGTCTATTTTACTTGTCTGTGTAATAATCGCACAGTTAGTACTTTCGGCTATTCACTTATCTGATTTTCAAACAAAATTTTCTCACCACCCAAACGAAACAATTCTGAAACAACAAGATTCTAACTCCCAGGCGATTGAGGAAACAGAAAGTCTATTTGTACTGATTGAAGAAACAACTGAGGAAATAGAATTGAATGATTTTAGTTACAGCTTGGCGCATGTTACAAATTTCAGTTCAACCGCTTGGTTTGCTGTTCATCAAAATTTGAACTCCAAAAATTTCGCTCTCACCCCTTATTCCCCACCTGAAAAAGTTAGTTAAAGCATTTTTTATTCTTTAATTAATTAATATTTCATGATTCATTTTAAAACTTGGCAAAAGGACTTGCCTGCGGGTTTAGTTGTATTTTTAGTAGCGCTTCCTTTGTGTTTAGGCGTTGGTTTGGCTTCCACTTCTGTTAAAGAAATGGATGGGTTACCCAATTTATTTTCAGGCTTAGTTGCTGGCATAATTGGTGGAATTGTCGTTGGTTTTTTCAGCGATTCGCGGTTGGGTGTTTCCGGGCCTGCGGCGGGATTAATAACGATAATAGTAGCTGCAATCACCACACTTGGAAGCTATGAAGCTTTTTTAGTAGCCGTTGTTATTTCTGGAATACTTCAATTAATTGCTGGCTTTCTAAAAGCTGGAATTATTGCCAATTATATTCCTTCTTCAGTTATAAAAGGAATGTTGGCAGCCATCGGAATCACTTTAATTTTGAAAGAAATCCCACATTTAGTAGGCTATGATAAGGATTTTTTTGGCGATGAATCGTTCGCACAACCTGACGGACACAACACTTTCTCAGAAATTTATTATTCCTTACAAGCACTGCAACCTGGCGCTGTTATAATTGGAATTGTCTCGCTTTTAATTTTGATTTTATTTGATACAAAATGGTTGAAGAAAAACAAAGTTTTATCGCTAATTCCCGGCGCTTTGATTGTGGTAATTGTTTCCATTTTACTAAACGGCCTTTTCGCTACATTCAATAAAAGCATTGTTGTTGCAGATATTCACTTAGTTCAACTACCTGTCCCAAAATCAATAAATGACTTTTTAGGTTTCTTTAAATTTCCAGATTTTTCTTTTTTAGCCAATCCAAACGTTTACATTATTGCATTTACAATTGCTATCGTTGGCAGTTTGGAAACGCTCTTAAGTGTTGAGGCAACGGACAAATTGGATCCTGAGAAATTTTCAACGCCAACCAATCGGGAGTTAAAAGCTCAAGGAATTGGTAATATCA
>JBILQY010000016.1:0-17693 GCA_044372955.1 Crocinitomicaceae bacterium
TCTTCCCATCACTCAAGTAATTGTAAGAAGTTCCGCCAACATTAATTCAGGTGGACAATCCAAATTGGCAACGATATTTCACGGAATTCTCCTTTTTGTAGCCATCGTTTTTATTCCACAATTTCTCAACTTAATTCCTCTTGCTGCCTTGGCTGCGATATTGATAATGGTGGGTTATAAATTGGCTAAAGTTTCACTTTTCACTTCAATGTATAAATTAGGTTGGGAACAATTTATTCCTTTTGTTGCAACAATAATTGGAGTTCTTTTAACGGATTTATTGAAAGGGATTGGAATCGGTTTGGCAATTTCAATTTTTTATATTCTCAAAAAGAATTACAAAAACAATTTCAAAAAAGAGATTTCAAATAACCAAATCAAAGTGACACTTTCAGAGGAAGTTACTTTCCTAAACAAGGCTGGAATCATTGAAATTTTAGAAACTATTCCAAAAAATTCAAAATTAATTATTGACGGTAGCAACTGTAAATCAATCGACTACGACGTGCTTGAATTACTCACTGAATTTCAGATGTTTGGTTCGAAAAATAAAAACATACAATTAGAAATCATCAACATCGACTTAAACAAACATTAAATATGGAATCGTTTTATAACAAATTACTTGAAAACAATAAAGAATGGGTGGCAAGAAAAACAAAGCAAGACCCTGATTATTTTAATCGCCTTGCAAATGGGCAAAAACCTCCTGTTTTATGGATTGGCTGTTCTGATAGTCGTGTACCAGCAAATGAAATAATTGGCGCCGAACCAGGAGAAGTTTTCGTGCACCGCAACATTGCAAATATGGTTGTGCATTCAGATATGAACCTGTTGTCAGTACTAGATTACGCCGTGAATGTTTTGCAGGTAAAACACATCATTGTTTGTGGTCATTATGGCTGTGGAGGTGTCCAAACTGCAATGACGAATAAGCATGTCGGAATCATTGATAATTGGATTCGTCACATAAAAGATGTATATCGTTTTCACCAAAAAGAGTTGAATGAAATCAAAGATGAAAAAGCAAGATTCAATCGTTTTGTTGAATTAAACGTGGTGGAACAAGTGCTTGATTTGGCAAAAACATCTATTGTTCAAGGCGCTTGGGAAAGTGGGCAAGAAGTTCATGTTCACGGTTGGGTTTACGATGTGAAAGATGGTTTAATCAACGATTTAAAAATTACGATTAAAGACAACAAGAACCTTTCAGAAGTTTATCAATTGGACTTGTAAAAAATCACCTTACATTTGACCCACAATCAATGATTTCTAATGGAGAAAATGAATAAAAAGGCAATCGTTCTAGGAGCAAGTGGACTCATCGGAAATCAATTAGTTCGCTTGTTATTGGAAGATGATTCCTTTTCACAAGTAACACTTTTCGTGCGTAAGGAACTTTCTTTTTCAAGTAATAAACTCCAACAAATAATACTGAATTTCAACGACTTAGAAAAACATCAAAATCAATTTGACGGTTCGGTTCTGTTTCTTTGTTTAGGAACAACGCGCAAAAAAACACCAAATCTTGAAGACTACCGTGCAATCGATTACGGAATTACTTTACGAGCAGCAAAATTGGCAAAATCAGCTGGTGTAGAAGAAGTGCATTTAATTAGTGCAATTGGTGCTGATTCCAATTCACGCATTTTTTACAACCGATTGAAGGGCGAAATTGAGACTGAACTCAAGAACATTGGTTTTGCATCCACTTATATTTACCAGCCTTCAATGCTAATTGGTTCAAGAAATGAATCGCGCCCTGCAGAATTGTTTTTCCAGAAATTAATGCCCTTTTTTGATTTATTTCTGCGCGGTAAAAACGCTAAATACCACAGTGTAACCGCTCTGAAACTAGCACAAGCGCTATTGAATCATCACAGAAAAGCAGAAAAAGGTGCACACGTGTTGAGTTATAGTGATTTTTGAGTTGTTTTATTAATGTGCTAATTTACTAATGTGCTAATTTGCTAATGTGCCAATTAACTAATTATTCAATTAAATCATTAGCACATTAATCCATTAACACATTGATTTCATTAGCACATTAGCACATTGATTTCATTAGCACATT
The DNA here is from genome assembly GCA_044372955.1 of Crocinitomicaceae bacterium. Classification (GTDB taxonomy): domain Bacteria; phylum Bacteroidota; class Bacteroidia; order Flavobacteriales_D; family Crocinitomicaceae; genus UBA952. The sequence goes on from JBILQY010000016.1 coordinate 2,075, forward strand.
AGCACATTGATTTCATTAGCACATTAATCCATTAACACATTACCTCAATATCATATTTTCAAAAAAACGTATGCACGCATAATTATTTTTATTACTTTTAGTGTGAAAAAATGAACAGCACTAATTCCGACTTAATAGATTTTATTATACGTCATTCTTGGCATCGAATTTCTAGAATGTACAATCAGATGGCGGCTGTGGAAGGTATGACGATGTCTTACGGTTTTATCTTAATGATGGTGGAAAAAGAAGGAACACCAAGTACGCAATTGGGTCCAAAAATGGGAATGGAAGCAACTTCACTTTCCCGCACTATCAATGCAATGGAAAAAGATGGTTTAATCCGTCGCTCAAGTTCTGAAAAAGACAAACGGATTACACTTGTTTTCTTAACAGAACTAGGAGTTCAAAAGCGTAAAATGGTAAAACAATTCATTTTAGAGTTTAATGAAAAATTAACTACGAAATTAAAAAAGAGGGATTTAGAAGGTTTTTTTACCGTGATGAATGCTTTAGATGAATCAGTAGATGAAATTGTAGACAGTAAAAAAGTGATAAACGAAAAATTATAAAAAATGAATAGACACATTCGAAAAGTAGCCGTTTTAGGCTCAGGCGTTATGGGATCAAGAATTGCTTGCCATTTTGCAAATATTGGTTGCGAAGTAGTTTTGTTAGACATCGTACCAAGAGAAGTTACTCCACAAGAAGAAGCTAAAGGTTTGACACTTGAATCAAAAGCAATTCGCAATAAAATTGTGGATGGAGCTTTGGCTTTTGCCTTGAAATCAAATCCATCACCAATTTACAGAAAATCATTTGCGAAAAGAATCGTAACTGGAAACTTCGACGATGATTTAGCTAAAATTGCTGAATGTGATTGGGTAATCGAAGTAGTAATCGAACGTTTAGACATTAAACAATCGTTATTCGAAAAAGTAGAAAAATACAGAAAGCCAGGAACTATTATCTCTTCCAATACTTCTGGGATTCCAATTCACATGATGTTGGAAGGTAGAAGTGAAGATTTCCAAGCAAATTTTGTTGGAACACATTTCTTCAACCCGCCACGTTATTTGCAATTATTAGAAATTATTCCAACGCCAAAAACAAACCAAGAAGTTGTTGATTTCTTGATGGATTTCGGAATGAGAATGTTGGGTAAGAAAACAGTTTTATGTAAAGATACGCCAGCATTTATCGCAAATAGAGTAGGGGTTTATTCGATTATGGCTTTATTCCATGCTGTAAATGAATTAGGTTTCACAATTGACGAAGTAGATAAATTATCAGGTCCTGTTTTAGGTCGTCCGAAATCGGCAACTTTCAGAACGTGTGACGTTGTTGGTTTAGATACCTTGGTGCACGTTGCAAATGGTTTGAAAGCCAACTGCCCTGACGACGAAGAAAAACACTTGTTTGATTTGCCAGATTACATTGCTAAAATGGCAGAAAATAATTGGTTAGGTTCTAAATCTGGTCAAGGTTTCTACAAAAAATCGAAAGACGAAAACGGCAAAAAACAAATTCTTTCCTTGGATTTAAAAACATTGGAATACAAAGTTGCTGAAAAAGTGAAATTCCCTACTTTGGAAATGGCTAAACCTATCGATGATTTACGTCAACGCACGAAAATGTTGGTAATGGGAATGGACAAAGCAGGTCAGTTCTACCGTCAAATTTTTGGTGGATTGTTTGCGTATGTTTCTAACCGTATTCCTGAAATTTCTGATGATTTATTCAAAATCGACGATGCCTTAAAAGCTGGTTTCGGTTGGGAATTAGGTCCATTTGAAACGTGGGATACTATTGGTTTTGAGCAAGGATTGAAATTAATCAAAGACAACAATAAAACAGCTGCTGCTTGGATTGAAGAAATGAAAACTGCAGGTTGTACTTCGTTCTATAAAACGGAGAATGGCAAACGTATGTATTACGATATTGCTTCTAAAGGCTACAAAATCATTCCTGGAACAGAAAACATTGTGCATTTGGATTCTTTGCGTTCAGAAAATAAAATCTGGGGTAATTCAGACGTGACGCTTGTAAATTTAGGAGACGGCGTATTGAACCTTGAATTCCACACAAAAATGAATACAATCGGCGGAGGAGTTATCGAAGGAATCAACAAAGCGATTGACATTGCAGAAAAAGACCACAAAGGTTTAGTAATTTCTAATACGGGTCAAAATTTCTCAGCTGGTGCAAACGTTGGAATGATTTTCATGATGGCTGCCGAGCAAGATTTTGACGAGTTGAATTTTGCTGTTAAAGCATTCCAAGATACGATGATGCGTATTCGCTATTCAAATATTCCAGTTATCGTTGCGCCTCACAACATGGCTTTAGGTGGTGGTTGTGAAATGTCAATGCATGCTGATAAAGTAGTTGCGCACGCAGAATTGTACATGGGCTTGGTAGAATTTGGAGTTGGATTGATCCCAGGTGGTGGTGGTTCGAAAGAATTTGCAAAACGCCTTTCGGATGAATTGCACGCTGGAGACATCAAAATCAACCGTTTGAGAGATCGTTTCTTAACTGTTGGACAAGCGAAAGTTTCTATGTCAGCTTATGAAGCATTTGATTATGGTTATTTACGCGAAGGAATTGACGAAGTAATCGTAAGTAGAGACTACCAATTGACACGCGCGAAAGCTGCTTGTTTAGAAATGGCAGATAAAGGTTATATCGCTCCTAAACGCGAGAAAAACATTACGGTTGTTGGTCAAGAAGGATTAGGAATCGTTTACGTTGGTGCGCATTCAATGCTTTCTGGAAATTATATGTCGGAGCACGACCGTGTGATTTCAGAAAAATTAGGTTTTGTACTTTGTGGTGGTGATTTATCTGAAAATACGGTTGTATCTGAGCAGTATTTATTAGACTTGGAGCGCAAAGCATTTGTTGAATTATGTGCTGAGCGTAAAACACTTGAGCGATTGGAAAGTTTAGTTAATAAAGGAAAAATCCTAAGAAACTAAAAAACAATAATATATTGTAAACCGCATCAGTCTTGGTGCGGTTTTTTTATGCTACAAAAACAAGAAAATCTGAATTGAATAAGTTCCACTTCTTTTGATCTTGAAAATTATTTCAATTTTTTTACCTTTTCCCTTGCTTATTAGAAATATTGATGTAATTTTGTACTCGCTTTTAACGAAAGGCATTCACACAATTTTGAATCCAGATGTTTCTGGAGATTTTCGAAAGAAAGTTAAAAAATTGGTTTGGTAGTTCAGTTGGTTAGAATACCTGCCTGTCACGCAGGGGGTCGCGGGTTCGAGTCCCGTCCAGACCGCACTGTTAAAAGCATTTAAGAAAAGCCTCTATGGCTGGAGGATTAGAAACCCCTAGAAAGTATCAAATTTTCTAGGGGTTTTGTTTTTATTATCATTGTGATTTACTCCACTTTGGAAAGAAATCAAAGAAAATTTAGAAATGAAACGCATCAACGAGTACAAGAAACTATTTCAAATTGAAAACGAAATCGATTTGGCAGCATTAAAATTGACTTACCGTAAATTGGTAAAACAATGGCATCCCGATAAATTTCAAGATGAAGACCCATTAAAAGAAGAAGCTTTAGTGATGGGAAGACAAGTAACGGATGGTTATCATTTCTTAGTGAGCATTGCACCCGAAACGAAAGCAGCAAACCTTCCAGAATACCAAAAAACAATCATGGAATGTGGTATTGCTGACTTCAAACACAAAGGTTTATTGTTAGAAATCACGTTCACAGACGGTTCAAGCTACGAATACTTCGGTGTGAATGCTAACGTATATAAAAAACTCATCAACGCTGACAAACAAGTGCGCTTCGCAAAACGTTTCATCTACGAAAGCTTTTTGTATCGCAAATCGAAGAAAGCGGTTGAGGTGGAGGCGTAGTTCTATCTTTTTGACTGTTTGCGCATTTTATTTTACTGTTTGTACTAAGTTTATTCAGCTTTGGAAAATGCATGAGCCTTTAAATCACAATCAAGATTTGAAAGACCATATTTTCGTGCAATTTTTCGCCAATTACGTACTGAAGTTTTAACCTGATTTATAATTTCAATTGCTCGATCTGTTTTCAATCGGAAGTAAGGCGCCACCTCTAATGCAAGATCAAGGTCCAGTGCATTGTCTTCCAAGGATATATTCAGTTTGAGTCCTGTTCCACTTTCCACAGGATTTATATCAAAAGCTGGCGAAAGAATCCAACCATTGGGGTTTAGGATAAATCCATGATTGCGTAAATGGTCGTCTGTATTTGATACACATATACTGAAAACAATGCGTCTCCAAAGTTGTTCCAGATCTTCATTTATATTTGTTCCTTGAGTTATAATGAACTCAACCAATTCAAGGTAACTTTTTCCTTCGCTATGGTCTTCTCCGTCTACATGTCCTAACAAAGTCATTGCTGAAGCAAAATGAATGCGTTCGCCATTTTTAGATCGGTCAAATCTTTTGGTTAGGAATGTATGATTGTTGGTGTTAAATTTTTTAGCTTGCGCTTCAGCCATTTTTACTCCTGCTGCAAGTGCCAATTCATGCGTCACAATTTCCCAACCACCAATATCAGATGAATCATTTTTGCTTGGAAATTTAGCAATCCATAAATGTTCTTTAGAATCAAGTATGCTTGCTTTTGGTCTTGCACCTCCCAAAGAAGAACCAGGTGCCACCAACATACTCAGCCATTTTAAGTAATCAGGATCGTTGATTACATCTTCGTCTTCAAGGCGTAAACTGATTTGTTCTAATTCCCGAAGAGATGTCCATGGTGGGCAGGCCATTGCTTTGTTGTCATTTAAAAAAGACTCATTTGGGTCAAGTTTGAAACGTAAACCACCCATTCGGTGACCATCATAGACTCCCAATAAGTAATCTGTTTCAACTAAATTAGTTGGAGGTCGAAGTTCCTGTCGTGCTAAAGCAGCTTCTCTTCTTCGCATCAAAATACGTCCCCATCTATCTGGAGAAGAATCAAGAAACATCCCGAAATTATGTTTATTAGGATCGTTTAAATAATGTAGTCCTGAATACAATTGTAAATCTGGATCAAGCATTTGCGCATGTTCTGATTGCAACCATGTTTTTTCATACTCAAATGAAAAGATTTCTTTTCCTCTCAATAATTCAGCATGTAAAACCCCCATAAACACAGGGCCATTTAATTCACACCAGTCTGCATAAACGTAAACTGCTCTTTTAGTATTTTTTTTTGCCATGACTTATCGTTTTTTTGGCGCTCTTTCCTTCGTACTTATATTTAAGTCTTGTAATTTTCTTCCGAGTTCGTCGTCTTTTGCGAGCAATTGAAAATCCTTTTCCAGACCAAGAACAAGTAAAACTTGGAGGTACAATCCAATGCTAACACTTTCAGAACCCTTTTCAATAGCAGTCAAAGTAGGCCTACTGATGTTTGCACGTTCAGCTACCTGTTCCGAACTGAATTTCCTTCTTAACCGTGCAAGCTTCATATTCTCACCTAATTCTTCGAGAATCTTCTTTTGTTTCGGTAATAAAATCGGCTTCTCTCTACCCATAACATTAAATACTTTTTACAAATATAATCTTTTTTGTAAATACTATTTATTGTTATTTTATTTTAATGAGCCTCATAAATAGCTTTGAGAAGTTTAATGCTTGATTGAAACAATCGAAGAAAGCGGTTGAGGTGGAGGCGTAAGTAATCTCTATTTTTGTAAATTGGAAAATTCTCAAATAAGGCTCTGTTTGAAAAGAATAGGTTTTTTATTTTTTCGCTAAAATTCGATTATAGCGTTCTTCTAAAAGTTCCACATAGGATTGTTTCATTGAATCAGACAAGAAGGATTGATGAATTAGTTCGATTACTTTTGTGTGATTTTTATCGAATCGCTGAAATGTACCTTGAATTTGTTTGTTTGTCAATCCTAATTCGCTTCCAAAACACTCAAAATGATGACGTGTAAATTTTTTCTTTTTCCCTCCAAGTGTAAGGGCAAGTTCCTCTTTATCATCAGGGTTTGCTATTGCAACATTCAATAAATCATAGGCTGGAGCAAAAATCCAACCGCTTGGGGATTTTATTATGGAGAAATTCTTTAGGTGCATGTCATTATTTCCTATCAAAAAACAAAATAATGTAAGTTCAAATAAAGAAATTACATCGAGCATTGTTCTGTCAGAATATTCCATTAATGCCTTACCTAATTTTTCCATCGAACTTTTATACTTATCGAAAGCCTCAGTAATTTGAAACATATCTATCATATGAATTTTTGTACCTTTCGCTGAGCGATCAATTCTTTTAGTAATGTAGGCTAATTCATCCGATTTTAGTCGAATTAGACTTGATGGAACCACCTTTATTCTAAACGCTTCTGCAATTCGCATTGTTAAATGTTCATTGGCAGGCATTTCTGGATAATGTAGGGATGGGGGTTTCAAAATATAATTACCACCTAAAGCACCTACAACAGTAAGTCGTTGCTTTGAATTTCCGGCAATTTCCTTAACAATCGATAGTGACAACTTGGGTTGAACTCCAGGAACTGTCACACTTCTATTCACAACATGTTGTGCCAGTTCAGACATTTCATCTAAGGTATGCATCAAAATGGGTGGCTCTGAATTACCAAAAAACTGCTTACTACAACTTTCATGAAAATCACCAACTCCATTTAAAGGTTGGTAACAATACAAACATTTACTCTGCATGACTTTCAAGAATTGGTTCAACACTAACTGCTCCTATACAATTTTTACAACATGCCATTAATAATCCCATTCGGTCATTGCTGTTTAATTTCCAATTTTTAGAAGCGATGTCAAGTAACCATCCTTCAGGAATTAACCCTTCAAAAAAAGGAAATAAGCGATTATCTTTATACGGTGAAGTTCGAACAGGCATTGAGAATGTAAGAAAATCCATTGGATGTTCTAGAACATAATTTTCATCGTAATGGAAAATATATTCTCCTTCATTGGTCTCAGTCAATGTACCAGCTAAAAAATCTTGATAAAATACTTTTGCTTGCCTCATGATTTTGGAGCATTAAATTCTTTAGTATTCACCGCAGCCAATTCGTGGCCAAACATACTTAGAACAAGATTCACTTTGTCCATATTGAGATTTGTTTTTCCCTGTTCAATTTTTCGAACAACTGTCAGTGCAACACCAACACGTTCGGCAAACTCTTCTTGAGTAAGCCCTGTTTCCTTTCGTCGTTCTTTTACAAATTCAGCTATTCGTCTCATTATATGTTTTTCGATATAAATTTACACAAATATACAGTTTTATATGTAATAACATATATTTATATTAACAAAGTTTATTTTTATATGCTTTTAGATATAGTAAAACCTAACATTTAGAACAGCAATTTCAAACACAAAGTTTTATTGTTAGAAATCACGTTCACAGACGGTTCAAGCTACGAATACTTCGGTGTTAACGCGAACGTTTACAAAAAACTCATCAACGCTGACAAGCATGTGCGTTTCGCAAAAAGATTCATCTACGAAAGCTTTTTATTCGTAAACCGAAGAAAGCGGTTGAGGTGGAGGCTTAAATCCATTTAATTTGAAATCTTAGTGAATTGATTTTTTTAAGTTCAAACTACTGTCCTTTGAGCTTTTTTATGTAATTTTTGATTAAAATTTGACCAATGATTGAAGAAATAAAAAAATTAGCAGAACAATTGAAAGCTTTGTCAATTCAAGCTTATTCGGAATATGAACCAATTGTCAATCAATTAATTTCCGAAAATTGCCAAGACAGCAACAAAATCGGACTTACCCTCGACTACATGCTTGAATTTTGCTCCAACGATAAAATGTTGTTACTTTATCGAAAATTGTGCCGACATCTATACAGTTTCGACCCAGAAAGTGCTGTTTTTTATGTGGATGCCTATCGAGAAAGATGGGATGAAGAGGGGACGCAGTTTGGGAACGAAAAAAAATGATTCTTATTCAAGATTTATAAAGCGATTTATACCAAAATTTAGAGTAAGACTATTTATTTCTGTATTTTAGTTGACGAATAATTTTAATTTACAACTTCCAGTTTTTCAATGAGCAACTTTTCAAGTTTAAGGGAACTTTTAACAACGCTTTACCGCGAAGAAAAGTTGTTGACGCAAATGTTTAAAAAACGGAAAACTACCGATTACAAATACGATTATGCGTTGGAAGTAGTTGACAATGTCGATGCTAAATTGCAACTTTTGCTTGAGCGTTCGGTTCTGCGACAAAATGGAAATAACCTTGAAATTGACGATTTGTTTTTGCAATTCTTCGAGCAAGTTTTGGAAGCAAATGAGGAAATTAACACCTTCTACATCAACGAGAACCTGGAAAAGGTAAAGCAAAATATCCAGTATTATTTTAACGAACAAAATGAATCGCGTAAGTACGAGTATTTGCGTGTGGTAAAAAATACACTTCGAAAAATTGGCTTGATTACGCTCCGGAATGTAGTTGATTTAAAGCGAAATATCGACAATACTTTCAAAAGTGAACCGCACTACAAGAACAAAAGAGCGAAACTAATTCACCTCGATGATAAGCGGAAAGTAATCGGTCATTTGATTGAACAGACTTTGTTTTTGATTTCCGAAGAAGACCTTACTTTTTTCAAAACAGCAACTGATGAGGAGTTGAGCAGAATTATTGTGCAACTCAAACAGCAATTGGGAAAATGTACGCACAACCTCATTGAAATCGAACGACAGGTGATCGACTTTTTAAACCGCATTCAATTACAAAGTAGCGTGATTGAAAAATTGCGTCAGTTGAAGTACCTGAAAGACCAATTTACACTGGAAACAGTAACAGACATTCAACAGGTATTAAACGCTGAAAAAGCACTCATTTTTGAGCCAAAGCCAAGTTATCCGTTGAAACTTTCTTTGGACGATTTGCAAACTGATGAAGCCATTTTTAAAAGCGTAATTAAAATTTCAAAACGTTCTAAATCAGTACTAAAACCAAAACAACCAATTGCAGATGTTATTTCATTGGAATACTTGGAAACACAAATTCAAGAAGAAATACAAGTGAATTTGGAAGAGGTCAAAAATAGCTTTTTGGCAGGAAGTAACAACCTTTTCGATTTCGTGATGAGTTATGATTTCACCAAAGAAATTCCATTTGATGAACGCATCACCATTTATTGTCAATTGATTTCTCAATTCGAAACGCAGTTTGAAATAACAGACCAATTTGAAACGAAAGAAAACATTGAATTTGCAATTGTTTACCCAAAATAAAACCCAATGGAAGTTCCAAGTCAAACCGCAGAAATATTCAAAATCTTAAGTAAAGGGCAATTTATTAGTTCAAACAGTTCCGATAAAAACATCAGTTTTCTTTACAGAATCATTGAAGACGAACAAAATTTTGAGCACCTTCATCACTATTTTCAACAAATCAATTTTGTGTTGGAAAAAGGTGACGAATATTTTTATTTCAGCCGAACGGAAAGCAAAGTGGACCTCGAAAGTAAGATTGAAGCAGCATTTCGTTGGATTGACATCATTGATTTTTTCAAAACCTTTGACAACGCTTTTAGTGCAGGTTACCGATTTACACCTTCCGATATTTTGGTACGAACAAAAACCGATGCGGAACTCGAAACCAAGTTAGATGGCTTGAAGAAATACACCGATAAAGAGAAACATAAAGACATTCTCGATAAAATCATCAAAAAACTCATTGATGAAACCTTTTTCGAAGAAGAAAATGAAATCACCCAACAATACAAGGTCTTGAACGCTTTTAAATACCTTGAACAACTCATTTTAGCTATTAACATTCCAGACGAAGTAAAAGATGAAATACCTGAATAAAATCGTTTTTATAAACAGTGCAGATAAATCACTCAAGTACGCCGAGGTGGAGTTGGATGGGAATGTGCATTTTATTGGTACACAAGGAGTTGGTAAAAGTACGCTCTTACGTGCCATTTTATTTTTTTACAACGCTGACATTCAAAAATTGGGAATTCCACGGGAGAAAAAAAACTACAATGAATACTATTTTCCCTATCAAAATTCCTACATCATTTATGAACTTCAAACGGAAGCAGGAAAATTTTGCGTCGTTTCCTTTAAATCGCAAGGAAGGGTGGCTTTTCGTTTCATTGACGCGGCTTATTCAAAAACATTTTTCATTGACAGCGAAGGCAAAGCATTTGATTCTTGGGATAAAACACGCGAGGTCTTGGGGCGAAACATTCATTCCACACGCATCGTCAGTAATTACGAGGAATATCGAAACATTCTTTACGGCAACAATCGGGAATTATCAAATGAATTTCGGAAATACGCTCTGATAGAAAGTAGGCAATACCAAAACATTCCCCGAACGATTGCCAACGTGTTTCTGAACGCAAAATTGGATGCCGAATTCGTGAAAGAAACAATTATCAAATCCTTGAACGAAGAAGAAGTTAAAGTAGATTTAACCACCTATTCGCAAGTACACTTAAAAGATTTTGAAGCCGATTTAAACGATATTCGAAAATGGACCGATAAAAACAGAGCGGGCGATAATGATATTGAAAAACAGGCAGATAAAGTGGCTACCAATTTTAACGCCTATCGTTATTTGGAACTTCAACTTAAAACTCGTGCTTCTCAATTGGGTTGGGCTTTTAAAGAGGTTAATGAAAAGTTGCCGAAAGCACAAGAACAACTTGAAATAGAATATGTTAAGCGCGAAAAAGTGGTGGGTAAACTCAAAGAATTGACCGCTGATTTAGAGAAGAAAAAAGCTAAAATTCAAAGTGAAATTGGTGCTCAAAAAAGTAAATTGAACGACATCAAAATCAAACGTGAGGAATATGAAGTTCTAAAAATTGATGACATCATTCAACGTGTATCGAAAAAGAACACTGTCGATTTGGAACGAAATAATTTAGTCGAAGAAAAAAAGATTTTATCCTCGCAATTCATTGAAATCCAACAACGTTACGATGCCTTGTTGCAGCAATTAGAAAATCAAAAAGTTACTTTTGAAAACACGAAATCGACAGAAAAAAACAATAGAAACGCACAATTTGTTGCCTATAAAGAGGAACTAAACAGTCAATACGAGGCTATTTTCACCAACATTCAAAATCAGAACAGTGTAGCGCTTGAAACGGCAACCACGTTGATTAATTCCATTGAAAAGAGGATCAATGACCAGAAAATTCTGCGTTCAGAAGTGAAGCACAAACGTTTTTTTGAACGAGAACTTGAAACAACAAAGGTTGAAATTTCCACCTTGAAAGAATCGAATGTATTGCTCGAAAATCAGATTTTTCAATCACATGAGCTAATAAAGAGTCTTCAAAAAGAGTGGGAATCAGCTTTAGAAAAATTACGCGACGAATTCAAACGAAACATCGAAAATCAGCAAAACGAAAAGGCAAAAAAAGAACAACTCATTGCTGATATTGACGCCAAAATAGAAAACAGTAAAGATTCATTTTACGGATGGCTAAATCAACACGTTCCAAATTGGGACAAAACAATCGGAAAAGTGATTGATGAGGAAAATGTGTTGTTTCAAAAAGGTCTGAATCCAACGTTGGCAAAAGGTTCCGACTTGAATTTTTACGGCATTCAAATCGACACATCTGAAATAAACAAAGAAGTAAAAACGGTTGCTGTTCTCAAAAAAGATAAATTAAAACTTGAAAATGAACTAGCAGTTATCCAAAAAGAGTTGGTTGATTTGAATACCAAACTGAAAGAAGATGAAGAGAAACTGAAAAAGAAATTTCAACCAAAAATTCGAGCACAAAAAGACCAAATTCAAGGAATAAATTATAGCATTGAACAAAATACCCATAAAGTAGAAGAGTTGACTGTTCGTCGTACCGAATGGGAAACGAAAGCCTCATCGGAGCAAAAAAATCAGTTGGAAAAGTTGGAGGAAGCCATTTTAAAATTCAGTGAAGAAAAATTAAAGGCGGAAGAAGCGTTGCAAAAATTGAAAGTTACGATTTCTAAATCCATTGATGCGAAACGGAAGGAAAGAGAAGCAACGATTAAAACCGAACAACTGAATTTGATTGCGCAATTACAACTTATAGACGCAGAAATTCAAGCCAATAAAAAGGAAATTGATGCCAAAATCGCAGTGCTTAAAATCGAACAAAAAGAGGAATTAAATACCAAAGGAGCCGATACCAAACGATTGGGTGAGATTGATTTACGTCTTTCGGAGCTGCAAGAAGAATTGAATTTTATTGATGCCAATCGCGACAAAGTAGCCGAATTCAATAAAGACAAACGTGAATTATTCGATAGGGAAGAAGAGTTTAAAAATGCAAAACAAGTACTGGAGAAAAAGCTAGAAACGGAATCGGAGAAATCCAATCAGCAGAAATTGAAGTTTCAGGAGCAATTGGATTTGTATAATTCTGAAATAGAATTGCTCACTAAAAATGTAACTGTCTTTCAAGCGGACATTGTAGCCTTTCAACAGTTTATGAAAACCGAAGTTTATCAGCAAATTGAAGTGCACCTTCAAGCACCTTTAAACGAATTTCAGACGGAGCATTCTTGTTCTCAGCTGATTAACGAACTCAACGCTGCCAACAATTCCTTAATGAATAGATTTAATGATTTACAGGAAGCGATACACAAATTTGCCAGTAATTTTCAAGAATCGAATGTCTTCAATTTCAAAGTAAAATTCGTGTTGCGCAGTGATTATTTTGACTTTGCCGAGGAACTGAAAGAGTTTATCGATGAGAATAAAATCGTTGAATACAAACAGCGAGTAGAAGAACGATTTGCGCGCATTATCAGTCAGATTGGTAAAGAAACCAATGCCTTAATTGAAAAAGAAGGAGAAATCAGCAAGGTTATCCATGACATCAATAATGATTTTGTCAACAAAAATTTCGTGGGCGCCATCAAAAGCATGGAATTGAAAACAGACAAAAGTGCGAACAGTATTTTTCAATTGTTGGTGGAAATCAAAAACTTCAATGACAACAACGTTTTCGACCTTGGCAAACCCGATTTATTTTCCTCCAACGTACAAAGCAGTAACAACGAGCGAGCAATTTCTTTACTTGTACAATTAATCAAGGAAATGGCTATTTCGAAGGAAAAAGAAATCACACTTTCCGATTCATTTGAATTACTGTTTAAAATCGTGGAAAACGACAACGATACAGGTTGGGTTGAAAAGTTGACAAACGTGGGGTCGGAAGGGACAGATATTTTGGTCAAAGCAATGATTAATATTATGTTGTTGAACGTTTTCAAAGAAAAGGCATCTAGGAAAAACAACGATGATTTTCGTTTGCATTGCATGATGGATGAAATCGGAAAGTTGCACCCAAACAACGTGAAAGGAATTTTGAAATTTGCAAACGATCGAAATATCTTGCTGATTAACAGTTCTCCAACTTCCTACAACGCCATTGATTATCGCTACACATACCTTTTGACCAAAGACACAAAAAATGTAACCAATGTGAAACGTTTGGTTCGTAAAACAGCCGCCCAAGAACCATTAACAAGAGAAGTGTGAAATTTAATTTAAGCCTAGCTGAAAAACTATATTTATTGACGGAAGGAGAAGTTCTTTCAGCAAGTTCCGTGAAACATCCACTGATTGAAGAACTCATCTCTGAACAATTGATCGAACGCAAAGGTCGGATTCAAAAAACGCTTTCCGTGCCCAATCCAGAAGCACTTAAAGATTATTTGTACAACACTATTGGATTGAGTGATTTGAAAGAATTTATAAATGTGGACAGAAAAAAGGAAGTGACGCGAAGTGAACTTGTGTTGGCGGCTTCCAATTCCAAACACCGACAAGTGAGAACATTTAAAGGTTTTTTGGTTAATAGTTTTGCTCCATTAAAAGTGAAGTTGAATCGTACAGAGCAAACGCTTAATTTCACGCCAGGTATTTTTCAATTTATTTACGATTTTGAAAAGTTTGAAATAGATGAGAACATTACCATTGTAGGTATTGAGAATGCTGAAAACTTCCGATTTATTGAAAAACAACAACACCTTTTCAAAAATATTCAACCTTTGTTTGTGTGTCGTTATCCACAAAATCAAAGCAAGGATTTAATCAATTGGTTACATTCCATTCCGAACAACTATTTGCATTTTGGTGACTTTGATTTCGCTGGAATTGGGATTTACATGAATGAGTATAAAAAGTACCTTGATGAAAAAGCCCGCTTTTATATTCCTCAAAACATTGAAACGCTCATCCAAACATTTGGTAATTTAGGGTTGTACAATAAACAAAAAATCAACTTCGATGTTTCATCGATTACCGAACAAAATCTGATCAATTTAATTGAGGTAATCCACAAGTACAAAAGAGGTTTAGAACAAGAAGCTTTGATTCAATTTTGAGTAGTCATTACTAAAATTAATATAAGCTTAAAAGTGATTGCAGTTTAAACGTATCACTCCACAACCATAAACTTTCCTTGTATTTTGTTTGTGGAGGAATTTGATAAGACGAAATAATAAAGTCCGGATGAATAATTAAATTGATTTAATTCAAAGAAATCGGAACTTGTTTCCTTTATTTCTTTAAGGATTCCATCGGCACTGTAAATAGTAAGAAAGTTGGGTTCCCCAGTTAAATTTTTAAAAAACAGTTTTGTTTCAGCACCAATTGGATTTTGCTCGAGAAAATAGTCATTTTGCCCGACATCAATAACCTGAACGGAAACGGCGTAAGTCAATCCTTGTCCACCGAGGTTTAGTCGATAATAGTTGACTTTATTTACAGAAGGTGAATCGTCCTGATAGGTATAATTTACAGCATATTCAATGTTTCCGCAAACACCTTGAATGTCACCAATCTCAGTATAAATTAACGAATCATCCGAACGATAGATGCGAATTCCATTGCACGTATTCCCAGATTTAATCGTCCACGCGAGAAATACTTTACCAGAAACATTTTCCGCAGAAAATTGATCGAGAATTGTTTCCTGTGAAAAAGAATAAAGTGCATTAACGAAAATGCTCAAAATCAAGAATTTTAGTTGAAGATTCATTTTCATTACATCTCAATTATTGTTATTATTTGTCAGGCCTTCAAACATTTTCTTATACCAAATTATATCATAATTGTCAGACTTGAAAATTGTAACGAAATATTCTATTTGTTAAACTAAACGTTTAATACTTTTGCTTATTCTAATTTTTTTTCAAAAAAAAAAGGTGTACGATTTTTCGCACACCCTTTCGTTTTAATTTCAATTATATTTTACTGTTTTGTGTAAGTTGCAACACAAGAACCAGATCCTCCGATTAAAGGAATAGTATTGATATAAGTGTAATTGATATTGATAATGTTACCAGTTGCAGTCATCGTTCCGTTTCCAGAAAAAGTAACTTCTCCACCTGTAACTGGGATTGTTTGTTCAGGCATTGTGATATTTGCTCCTGCTATAGTTGCATAAGCTGTTCCTCCAACAAGGGTAAACATATTATCAATTACTAATTCGTTTGCATTTGCACCTGACGTAACATCAGGAGAACCTGCTAATGGAAAACTTGTTGTACCACAGTTACTAGTAACTTCCCATGTTGCTAACCAATTATCTTTACCAATAATTACATTAACTTTTCTTTTAGCAGTAGCAGATCCGTTA
>JBILQY010000204.1:0-5231 GCA_044372955.1 Crocinitomicaceae bacterium
GGGAATTAACTTGTTGTCCAACCTTTTGCGTTCAACCTTGAAGTTAAACAGTGACAAATTAGTGCCGATTCATAAAGAAATGGAATTGGTGGACGCATACTTACAATTAGAAAAAATACGCTTTGAGGAACGTTTGGAAATCAGAAATACGATCGATGAAGCTTGTTTATATATTGAAATTCCTGCTTTTACAATACAAACCTTGGTTGAAAATTCAATAAAACATGGGATTTCTCAATTGATAAACGGTGGATTTATAGAAATTAACGTTCACCGCGATGAGGGTATTTGTAGAATTGTGGTATTGAATTCAGGAACTTTAGGTGAAAAAGTCGATTTAGGAATTGGTTTAGATAACCTTAAAAAACGGTTGAATTTGCAATACCAAGATCTATTTACCTTTTCCATTCAAGAAGCGGGTGATTGTGTTGAAGTGGGTATAACAATTCCTCCGAACATATCGATTTAAATTTTGTTTGCCAACTATGAAGAAATTAGATGCAGTCGTTATTGGTTCTGGCGTTGGTGGTTTAGCAACGGCAATTCGTTTAGCGAAAAAGGGAATCCAAGTAACGCTATTTGAATCAAATGCTTTTCCAGGAGGAAAGGTAAATTCAAAGCAATTTGGCAACTATCGCTTCGATATGGGTCCTTCTGTTTTTACAGAGCCGCACTTAATTGATGAATTAATTTCGCTCTCAGGTTCAAAAGAGGTTACTTTTCAATTTCATCAGTTGGAAGAATCCTGTCGCTATTTTTTTTCTGATGGTCAAGAATTAACCGTAATTGCAGGGGAAGGGAAAGTGGCAGAAACTTTTTCAAAAGCGTTTGGGGAAGATAAAAAGAAAGTTGCCAATTTTCTAAATCGTCAGCGCAAAAACTATGAGGCTATTTATCCTGTTTTTATTGCAGTATCATTGCATCGTTTCAAGCATTGGTTTAATAGTCACATTCCAAACGCATTACTTCGTTTGACAAAATATGGGTTAATGCGTTCGATGCATAAGGTCAATGCAACAACTTTTTCAAATCCTAAGACGATTCAGATTTTCGACCGTTTGGCAACTTACAACGGCAGCAGTCCCTATAAAACGCCAGGAATGTTGAACATAATTTCACATTTGGAATTAAATGTTGGTCCAGCAATGCCAGTAGGAGGGATGGTAGCAATTTCTGATACTTTATACAAGCTATGTTTAGAATTAGGGGTAAATTTTCGGTTCAATGAAAAAGTTACTGAAATTTTACACAATGCCAAATCAATTACTGGGGTTCGAACAGACAATGGAACTTACGCTGCTGAAATTGTGGTGAGTAATATGGATGTTCATTTTACTTATGAAAAATTACTTTCGAATTTTGCAGCACCGAAGTTGAATTTAAAACAAGAAAAATCGAGTTCTGCAATTGTGTTTTATTGGGGAATTAAAAAGAAATTTCCGCAATTGGGCGTTCACAATATTTTCTTTGCTAAAGATTATGAAAAGGAATTTCAGTCGATTTTCGAAACGAAAGAAGTGTATGAAGACCCAACAGTTTATGTACACATCAGTTCTAAAGTTGAGCAAAAAGATGCACCTTCAACGGGAGAAAATTGGTTTGTAATGATTAATTCACCAATAAATGTTGGTCAAAATTGGGATCTTGAAATTCAGAAAGTAAGAAAACTAATTCTTCAGAAATTGGGAACTTTATTGAAGGAGAATATCGAGGAATTAATTGAAATTGAGGAAGTTAATGAACCAAGAAAAATTGAAGCAGTATATAGTGGCAAGCAAGGTTCAATTTATGGGAACTCGTCGAATAGTTCATTTGCTGCTTTTTACCGACATCCGAATTTTTCTAAGAAATTGAAAGGTCTCTATTTTGCAGGCGTAACTGTGCACCCGGGTGGAGGTATTCCATTGGCTTTAAATAGTGCTAAAATTGTAGAACGATGTGTTTCAGAGGATTTTCGATAAGTCTTACATAATTTTCGACAAACTTGAATGTTTAAAAAAAATTGACGTAAATCAGTTTATTTTTAATTATTTAATCGTTAATTTGTCACGATTTAATACAAATACCAGACATTGTGAAAAGAAAACATCGTCCTTTCTTGTTAAAACACAAAATACTAACTAGCATTATAGTTCTGTTCACTTTATTGATTGTTGTCGTTTTTTTTAATCATTACGCCATTCAAAAAGCAGCTAAAGATTTAATTTATAGCAAAATAGAAAATGTTCCACATCGTAAGACAGCTGTTCTTTTGGGAACTGAGAAAAAATTCACGAACGGAAAAACAAATCGCTTTTATATCAACAGAATAGATGCAACAGTAAATTTGTATAAAGCAAAGAAAATTGATGTCATTATTGTTAGCCGAAATCAAGGAAATGTAATTGACGATGTAAAAGCAGATTTGATTAAAAGAGGCATTCCAGAAGAAAAAATTATACTTGACTACGAAGGTTTAAGAACCTATGATTCTATGTATCGCATGTATAAAGTCTATGGTCAAAAAGAATTTATTGTTATTGCGCAACGCAAACAAAACGAGAGAGCAATTTACATTGCAAAAAAGAATGGTTTAAATGCAATCGCTTTTAATGCAGGTGAATATTCAGGTTACAATTCTTTCCGTTTAAATATGCTTGAAAAGATGGAACGTACACGGTTATTTTTTGAATTTTTGGTGAATAAAAAGCCACGATATTCAGGCGAAAAAGTGACGATTACATTTTAAACTCACATTTTTTTTCAATTCCTAAAGCAAGAAGTTTATCAAACTCTTTTTTTGAAATTTCTATTGCACCATATCTTTTGACATTGTCATTCATAAATTGCGAATCAAGCAATAGAAATCCATTTGTTTTTAAAATCTGAATCAAATAGTGAAAAGCCACTTTGGAGGAATTTGAAACACTAGAAAACATCGATTCTCCATAGAAAACGCCTCCTATACAAACACCGTAAAGTCCACCTACTAATTCATTGTTTTGGTAAGCCTCAACAGAATGGGCAAAACCATACTGATGTAATTGCGTGAAAGCTTGAATTATTTCTTCAGAAATCCAAACACCACCATCGTCTTTTCGCGGTAAAGCACAAAAGCGCATGACTTGTTCAAATTGTTGATTGATGCGAATTTCAAATGTACCCCGATTAATAATTGGTCGCAAAGATTTAGATGGCTTGTAAGTTTCAATAGGAATAATAGTTCGAGGATCTGGACAGTACCAGCTAATTTCTCCTGATTCATCCGACATGGGGAAGATACCTTGACAATAAGCGGAGAGAAGGGTTGTAATTTCTAGTTGCGTTTTCACATCAAAACTTTAACACGCTAAATTTACAAACTGAACCTGTTATTTGTTTCTTAGAAAAGTGTTAAAAAAGGTGTTTTTTACTTACTTTTTATTTGATCACCTAATAAAAATCCCCAAGCATTTAATGAATCGACGTGGTCGCAAACAACTTTTACAATGGCAATCAACGGAATAGAAAGAAACATACCTGGAATTCCCCAAATCGCTCCACCAATAATAACTGAAATTATGGAAGCCAACGCATTGATTTGTACACGTGAAGCAACAATGCGTGGTATTAAGAAATTATTGTCGATTACTTGAATTACACCATACATAATTAAAACATAAAGCACAAAAATTGGTGGCATGGTGATGAACGCAATCAACATATATATTGTAGCTGCAATCATCGCTCCAAGGTAGGGGATGAGGTTCAATAAAGCGCCTAAAACACCCAATAAAAATGCGTAGCGAATACCCATCATTAATAAACCTAGTGAGTTTAAAACAGCAATGATGATAAACTCTATAAATAACCCGACAACATAACTTTGAATAATTCTTTTGGTATTAAACAAAACCTCTTCAACGGCAATAATGTCTTTGTTTTTAAAAAGCCTTCTGAAAAACTCTAAAATTAAAGGCTTATAATACAGTATCATAACCATATAAACGGGAAGTAAAATAGTGGTAACAAGGACATTTCCAACGTTGCTTATTTTTTCACCTATTTTAAGTTGCTTGATTTGGTCTTTTTGAGTGTCCTGAATCAAGTCTTGAATTTTTGCTTCTTTGATATGCGTTTGTTCAGCAATCCAGGTGATAACTTCAGCGCTACTTTTATTGAATTTTTGTTTTAGAATAGGTAAAGCTTCACTGAAACTTGTTGCTTGAGAAATCAAGAAAAATAACAAACCTGAAACAATCAGTAAACCTAGGAAAACAGTTAAAGAAATCGCGAAAAATTTATTTATTTTTTTGGATTCTAAAAAGTTAACTATTGGATTTAAAAGCACTGCGAAAATCGTAGCCATAATGATTGGAATCACAATATCTTGTGCAATATAAAGCGAGTAAATGATGCCAAAAAGACTAATAAAAATCAAAGGAAGTCGTGCGTAGAAAGGCAGATTGACGGTGTTATTCATAGCTTGAAATTAATTCGTTTTTTCTTTTTTTAATCCTGAAGCGAATAAATTTAAGACATTTCGTCCGATATTGTGAATGACCACTCGATTACTTATTATTTTTTGTGAAACTGTTTGTTCAATCATACGACCTAAAATTTGACCAATTGGAT
Organism: Crocinitomicaceae bacterium; assembly: GCA_044372955.1. Taxonomy (GTDB): domain Bacteria; phylum Bacteroidota; class Bacteroidia; order Flavobacteriales_D; family Crocinitomicaceae; genus UBA952. The sequence goes on from JBILQY010000204.1 coordinate 4,594, forward strand.
TTTTTGTTTCTCCAACGATTAACTTTCGAATTGCAAATCCTGTTGCGGTTCCCAAGCTTAAATCAATCACATCTGTTTGCAATGATTTTGATTCAACTAATTCATTTACAGTTTCACGAATAACGTTAATTGGTTGAATTTTTTCAAATAAAGCCGTAAATTCTTCTTTCAACTCTTGTTCTTCCAACTTTTGTTTGATTTTGAGCGATTCAATTGCTTCTAAAAGTTGTAAGGTGTTTTTTATTTCAGTCATTTTATTGATTTAGTAGTTGAATAATGATGCTGTCTTTGATGCAGTTTTTGACTTGTCGTTGAACGGCAAAAAGGATTAAGCAGATAAATAGATAAGCTCCAGCAACTGCGAAAAATCCGAAATACACTTTACCAAGCAATTCGCCAATCCAAAAGCCTAAGCCGATGGTTAAGCACAAAAAAGCAAGAACAGCAATGCCTCCGATAATGAGCTTACTCACTATTTTTGAAGCAACGGTTGAAATTTTGTGAATGGATTTTAGTTTTAATAATTCCATACTTGTTTTTCCGTAGTTCTCAATTTTCACTAAAACTGAGTCGCAAGCAATTGTTTTTGATTCCATAGTTTATTAGGTTAAAAAAAATGGCCAAAACTCCTTGAAATT
>JBILQY010000337.1:0-3504 GCA_044372955.1 Crocinitomicaceae bacterium
TTTGACCATTCGTTAAGGTTTATATGTTTGAATTAAGCTTTAACTGAACCATTTTTGTGATGAATTTTCTCTTCTAATTCTTCACCCATATCTTCTACATTGTCCATCAAACCAGTAAATTTATCTTTGATAGAATCGCGTAAATCGCCACCTTTCGCAAGAATTTTTTTACGAGTTTCGGTTCCTTTGTCTGGTGCAAATAATACACCTAAAATACCACCAATTGCAGCACCTATTAATACAGCACCTACTAATTTTCCGTTGTTAATCGTTGAATTTTCCATTTTTATATATTTAATTATTGTTTATAAACTTGTTTGTTATTTTAATTTTGATTTATTCGCGGGATTATCCGAGTTTAAGCTAATACTCTAAAGCGAATCTATAGATTGTTTAGGCTCCATTTGATTGTTTTATTTCTCAGACAAATGGTACTCATGACGCTCCTCACCATCCATGTAATAATACCAAAGCGCTTTGTTTTCTAGTCTTAAAATGTGTAAAACTCGAGAGGTTTGGTTGTCATTTCCAGTTAATTTTACTTCCATGTCACCGTTTTGAAATTTCCAAGTTCCTTCATTTGAAATTACTCCCCAACTGTAAGAATAAGCTCCACTTTTTGAAAAAACTTCAATGTATCCTGAAACTAGAGATGTGTAATCTGTTCCATCTACTTTGTAGTTTTCAACTTTCCAAATGTTTGCAAGTCTTTCTGTTTTAGATATTAAACTAACTGCAGGACCTTCCTCGTATTTGTTACAGCTTTGTAAAAGTGAAAAAAGAAGTCCAGCCATAAAAAGTGTTATTAATCTAGTTTTTAAAATCATGATTGTTGTTTTTAATTGTTGTTTTTAAAATCGATATCCAATCGTTGCTTGGTACCAAAAGTTTTTGTAACGTGGTGTTTGCGAACCTCCGCTACCATTATTTGCTAATAAATCCCAGCCCATTCTTCCTGAGAGAATTAGTTTGTTTAAATTGATGTCTAATCCTCCTGTGAAACACAATGTATTTTTTCGGATGATGTCATTTTTGAATTCCGTTTCTTGTTCAATAGTTGTTGTTGCTGATCCAAAAACATCCTTTTGATTTAATAGGAAGGAATACTGTGGTCCCATTAAAAAGGTTAAAAATTGAGTTGAACGAATGGCAAAAAGTAAAGGAAAATCTAAATAAGTTGTTGTTCTGACTAAACTATAAGTTGATCCTAAAATGAAACCCGTTCCTTGGAAACCTTTTTGAGAAATCAAAACCTCAGGTTGAAAAGCTATTAAGTTTCCAAAAGGTATGGTTGCAAATGCTCCAATTGCAAAACCAAATTTCGCATCGGCATTAAACGCATCTCCTTTAGTATCATAAACATTAGAAAGATTTAATCCAGCTTTTGCACCGATTGTAAATTTTGCATCGGCATCTATATCAAAGTCTTGTGCAGTACTTACACTTGTAAAAGAGAGGTAAGTAAAACAAATAAGTAGTATTTTTTTCATGTGGTCATTCTTTCTATTCAGTTTTCCATTTTTATAAATGTTTACCTGAATTTTCTGCTACAAAGGACTTGATACTTTACGGATGGTTTGTTGTAGAATTGATTTGGATAGTTACAAGATTAAAATGGAATAGCAATTTTGCTTGCTTTTGTAAACCATGAAAAGATTTATTCTTTATTTGATTGAATGACTTTAAATGTATTTCCGCTTGTTTCCGCAGACTAGTTAGAAAAGAACTTAAACTTGATTTAACTACCTTGCTACCTTTATGGTCAAGCTTTGATTAAAATAACAACTAATAAGATTCGCTGCTTCGAACTCACCATGTTACCAATGACAACATTTGATTCGCCGCGGCTAATTAAATCCGCTGCGGCTGATGGTTCTCTTTCATATAAGGATTCCTCGCTTTGCTCGGAAAGACTTTAGGGTCGGAGTAGTTAGGCGAAAATGCAAAGCATTTTCGCATTCTCTCCCCCGATTAATGAGTCTTTCCGAGCTAAGCGAGGAATCTTCTTTAGTTGTCATTTCAATTTATGCTATTTATAAGGTTACCTCTCAGAATGACTTATAGGGTGGGAAATCAGGTGGAAATGCTTTGCATTTTCGCAAATCCCCTTGGATGCAAGTCATTCCTAACGGATAGAGACCGAAAAGCAGCTCCGAAGAAAAATCTTTTTAAAAACAATAAGTATTAGCGGCGAATTTAAAGTTGTCGTTTTAGATAATTATCTAGAAATCAAACCAACTCCAAAGGAAAACCTCGAAAAAAGGATAAGTTTATTACCATTTCATTTGGGAAAGTAACGGATAAGAAAATAAATTCATTACACCTTTACTTACAATCAAATTCCAACAAAATTCAATCAAATAAAGAACTTCCCAAACAATAACTTTTTCATAATGTGTGAATTATGTAAGAAACTAAACCTTTACGATAAGTGATATAGTATTTATTTAGTTGTACTTTGTGATTAATAAATAAGTACAGACTATTTTGAAGTTATATATTAAATACATGGTTAGCAATCGCTGTAAAATGGCGGTTAAAGAAGAATTACGGAAACTTGATTTACATTTCATTCTTGTTGATTTGGGGGAGATTGAAATCATGGAAACCTTAAGCGCAGAACAACTTCAACTTTTTAAAATCGGTTTGATTGCTACTGGCTTGGAATTGATGGACGATAAAAAAGCGGTTTTGATTGAGAAAATCAAAAACGTGATTATCGAAATGGTTCATCATTCAGACGAAGTGCTTAAAGTAAATTTCTCAGATTATTTAAGTGAAAAGATGAATCATGATTACACCTATTTAGCAAATTTATTCTCCGAAGTTCAAGGAACAACCATTGAGCAATTTATCATTTCACACAAAATTGAACGCATCAAAGAATTGATTATTTACGGAGAATTGAATATTACCGAAATCGCATGGAAAATGAACTACAGCAGTGTAGCACATTTATCCAATCAGTTTAAAAAAATGACAGGTTTGTCTCCTTCGCATTTCCGGAATTTAAAGGACAAAAGACGCACTCCAATTGAAGAAATTTAGCTTCAATTTAATTTTTTAAAAACTATGCCTTTTTTTAAACACCAAAACTCACAATACGCTAGAAGTCTTATTGAAGCAAGTCATGATCCACTTCTAACAATTAATATCGACGGGAAAATTACCGATATGAATCAAGCAACCGTTGATATTATAGGTATTGAAAGAGAAAAATTAACAGGAACTAATTTCTTAAGTTACTTCACAGACCCTCAAAAGGCAAAAGCGGTTTATAAAAAGATTTTTGCAGAAAATTCGGTTACAGATTCTCCTTTAATATTGGTAAATTCAGAAGGTCAATTATTTGATGTAATTTTTAATGGTTCGACTTATAAAAATGATTCAGGTATTGTACAAGGTGTTGTTGTTGTTGCAAGAGATGTAACCGATAAAAATAAAATCAAAGCGAATTTGGAAAAAAGCCTGAAAGAAATTTCTGGTTACAAAAAAGCAATAGAT
>JBILQY010000414.1:0-2802 GCA_044372955.1 Crocinitomicaceae bacterium
ATTCATTTTAAACTTCAGTTTCTCAGAACGTCCTTTTTTAAATATTTTATTGCTATTTTCTTTTCCTTTTCTCAATTCTTTTTGTTCTTCGGCTGAAAGGTGAATCGTATGTAAACATTCATCTGAACAAGTATTTTCCATTTTGGATTTACAACTTTCACATTGAATAAACAACAAATGACAAGCATCGTTTACACAATTTGTATGTGTGTCTGCAGGTTCTCCACATTGATGACAAACAGCAATAATATCATCAGAAATTCGCTCTCCTCTTCGCTCATCAAAAACGAAATTTTTACCAATAAATTTATTCTCTAAACCTTTCTCATTAACATCATTGGCATATTTAATAATTCCACCTTCTAATTGATGCACATTTTTAAATCCGCGATGTTTGAACCATGCTGATGCTTTTTCACAGCGTACACCACCAGTACAATACATAACGATATTTTTGTTTTCGTTACCTTTCAGATACTCCTCTTCAATAAATGGAAGCGATTCTCTAAAAGTATCAACGTCGGGTAAAATAGCACCTTTGAAATGACCCACTTCCGACTCATAATGATTTCTGAAATCAATTAAAATAGTATCAGGTTTATCTGTCAATTGATTAAACTCTTCGGCATTCAAATGCTTTCCTTTGTTAGTCACGTCGAAGGTTTCGTCACTTAATCCATCCGCAAGAATCTTATCACGCATTTTGATTTTAAGCTTTAAAAACGGAAATTCTGCTTCTGAATCATCTACGGCAAAATTGAGACGTATCCCATTTAGAAAATCGATTTCATACAATTCTTCTCTAAACTGACTAAGACTTTCTGTTGGAACGGCAATCTGAGCGTTGATTCCTTCTTTTGCTACGTAAGTCCTACCTACGATGTCTAGTTTTGACCACATTAAAAACAAATGATCTCTGAATAAGCGAGGATGAGCGATGTTTGCGTATTGATAGAAAGAAATAGTGACATATTTATGTCCTACCTCACGCAAATGAAACTCTAATTCCTCCTTATTTAATGTATTCCACAGTTGCATGCTATGTTGAATTAAATAATTAGTGGGGCAAAATTAGGACTATTTTTTTGAATTCAAAGCACTTCAAAATTGTTCATTTCAATTTTACTATTTCACATTAATTAACAAAAATAATATTCAAATCAAAAACTGACAAAAATCAACTTTTTAGCAAATTAGTGTCATAATTCATTTTGTACGATACTACCATCTTTGCATCATGGGAATGATATACATAATGCTTGTGGTTAGTTTGATTATAGCTTGCTTCTTTTTAGTGTCTTTTTTGTGGGCAACTAAAAGTGGGCAATTTGATGATGATTACACGCCTTCTGTACGCATTCTTTTTGAAGATGACCTAACAATTAATGAAAACAAAGATGGAAGTAGAAAAGTTTAGTTACGACAATAAGATCGTAAGAAATTTTGCTTACGCAACCGTAATTTGGGGCGTAACAGGTATGTTGGTGGGATTGATTATTGCTACACAATTGGCATTCCCAGAGTTTTACAACGATTATTTAGGATTTAGTTTCCTTTCGTTTGGACGTTTAAGACCATTGCATACAAATGCAGTGATTTTCGCATTTGTAGGAAATGGAATCTTTATGGGAGTTTATTACTCGTTGCAAAGATTACTGAAAGCACGAATGTGGAGCGATAAATTGAGTTATCTACATTTCTGGGGATGGCAATTTATCATCGTTTGTGCAGTTGCAACTTTGCCTTTCGGTATTACTTCTGGTAAAGAATACGCAGAGCTTGAATGGTGGATTGATATTCTAATCGCTATTATGTGGGTTGTATGGGGTTGGAATATGTTCGCAACTATTTTAGTGCGTCGTGTCCAACATTTATACGTTGCTATCTGGTTCTATATCGCAACATTTGTAACAGTTGCGATGCTTCACATTTTTAATTCATTTGAGTTACCGGTTTCCTTCTTTAAGAGTTACTCAGTTTATGCAGGTGTGCAAGATGCTTTGGTTCAATGGTGGTATGGTCACAATGCGGTGGCATTCTTCTTAACAACTCCATACTTAGGCTTGATGTATTATTTTGTACCAAAAGCGGCTAATCGTCCTGTATATTCTTACCGTCTTTCAATTATCCACTTTTGGGCATTGATTTTCATTTACATTTGGGCAGGACCTCACCATTTATTATACTCTACTTTACCTGATTGGGCACAAAGTTTAGGAGTTGTATTCTCAGTAATGTTAATCGCGCCTTCTTGGGGTGGTATGTTGAATGGTTTATTGACTTTACGTGGTGCTTGGGATAGAGTACGTGACGATGTGATGTTGAAATTTATGGTTGTTGCTTTAACAGCTTATGGTATGTCCACTTTTGAAGGGCCTTTATTGTCTTTGAAAAACGTAAACGTAATTTCTCACTTTACCGATTGGACAATTGCTCACGTTCATGTGGGTGGTTTAGGATGGAATGGTATGTTGACTTTTGGTTTATTATACTGGTTGTTCCCGAAAATCTATAGAACCAATTTGTATTCTACAAAAATGGCGAACCAACATTTCTGGATTGCGACTTTAGGTATTTTACTTTATGCAATTCCAATGTATATCGCTGGCTTTATGCAAGGCTTGATGTGGCAAGATTTCAATCCTGATGGAACTTTAACAAATCCTGATTTCTTAAAAACGGTAAATGAATTAAAACCTTTCTATTACTTACGTTCTTTGGGTGGTTTATTATACTTGTCAGGTGCAATTATGATGTTCTACAACCTAGTGAAAACTGCAAAATCAGGTGTATTATTAGCAA
>JBILQY010000416.1:0-2786 GCA_044372955.1 Crocinitomicaceae bacterium
TCTTCGTTGCAGTCAAATTGAAGTATTACTATACATCTTCATTGACTGCGTCTAGAATCTAGTTCATTTCTGACTTTTTCAGCAGACCCTAATTTAAGGAAAATTTAAAAGCACCTGATTTGTTGACTATTTTTCTCTGGTACAATTTTGGTTTAGCCCTTAATCCAACAAGCAATTTGTATCTTTACCAACCGATTAAATTGAAAATTATGAAAAATATAGTCCCTTTACTTTTATTGCTGTTTGTTTTAATTGCAGCAGCTCGCGATGAAAAAGCAATTTCAAAAAAACAACTTATTGGTATTTGGCTTTTTGAAGAAAATACATCTTCTGAAAATAGTGCATCGTTAACGAAGTCTAAAAAATTCAAAGAAGAGGAACCTGGAATTCAATTAAAAAAGAATGGAAAGTTAGTAAAACGTCAAAATTCTGGGAAATGCGCAACGCCTCCCATTTCTTACGCAAATTACGAGGGCACCTGGAAAATGACGGGTGAATCTACTTTAACTGTGAAATATGAATTCTTTGACGGAACAATTGAAGAGGATTGGAAAATCATTGAAACGAATAAAAACAAACTGAAAATCATAGTTTTAGATACGCGGACTAAATCAAAAAACACCATTCCGCAACTTAAAAATTAAGAAATTCACGCTCAACTTTTATGCCTTTACTTTCATTTCCTCAAGGAAACATTTTTTACGAACACGTTCAGCAATTTACAAATAGTCCAACGCTAATTTTCTTGCACGATTCCTTAGGTTGCACAGAACTTTGGCGCGATTTTCCAGCAAATATTTCAATTAAAACACACTGTAATTTCGTGATTTACGACCGCTTTGGTTACGGAAAATCCGATCCATTTTTGAGTGAAAAACGCGAAAATGAGTACATGGAATTAGAGGCGGATTTTTTAAATCAATTCATCGAAAAATTGAATTTAGAAAACTGCATTCTTTTCGGACACAGCGACGGCGGTTCGATTGCACTCATTGCAGCTTCTAAATTCCCCGAAAAAATCAGTGCTGTATTTACAGAAGGAGCGCACATTTTCGTGGAAGAAATTACTTTGGAAGGAATAAAACAAGCAAAAGAAACGTATCGCACCACTGACTTAAAGCAAAAATTAGAAAAATACCACGGCGACAAAACACAAGCTCTTTTCGATGCTTGGACAGAAACGTGGCTTCGTCCAGATTTTCGTGATTGGAATATCGAACATTTTCTACCCGCAATAAAATGTCCTACTTTTGTTTTTCAAGGAGTGGATGACGAATTTGGAAGCATTGATCAAGTGGAAGGAATCGAAAATGGCTGTAGCGATGCAAAATTTTTCATCATTCCGAATGCAAAACATACGCCCCACAAGGAAGCAAGAGAATTAACTGAAACAATTGTTTGTCACTTAATTTTTGAATTAACAAAAACAATATCGAACTTATGAAAGCTTGGTTCAGCCGAAAAAAGGTATTATTTCCACTTCCTTATTCTAATAAAGAAGATCTTTTGTTTTTCAAAAAACTCGTAGAAGAAGGACATTATAAGCCAGTTATTGATAGAACTTTCGCAATGCAAGATGTTGTTAAGGCATATGAATATGTGGAAACGGGAATGAAAACGGGGAATGTGGTGTTAAGGATTGTTTCGTGAGGTTTAGGAGTAACAAAAGATGAGAAAAATATTTACTTTTACTCATGTATTTTCGACTTTGTGGATATTGCCGAATAATACTAAAAAATCCTTACTTGGGTAGGGAATTTTTATATGAAACTATTGATTTTAAATAATGACAATGATTATTAATAACAAAACGAATGACTTTGAATTAGAAATAGATTCAAGGGAGTTAACATCAGAGGAATTAATAGAACTCAAAGATTTTATTCGTAAGGATAAAGAAAAGAATAGTGATAAATTAAATGTTCAAAAGCCATATTTGAAAAGAAAAATGAAAAAACCTTCTAAAGTTTAAAGACCATTAATTCAACTAAAAATCTCCTTATTCCCAAAATCCGTGTCCCTATACGAAACATAGCCGATTATTCGCCGTTTGGAGTGCAGCTGGATGGGAGGACGATTTCGATGGATAGTTATAGATATGGTTTCCAAAACCAAGAAAAGGATGATGAGATTAAGGGCGTTGGAAATTCGGTGAATTACAGTTTTAGAATGCATGATCCGAGGGTGGGGCGGTTTTTTTCGGTGGATCCACTAAGTCAAAAATATCCATGGTATACTCCGTATCAGTTTTCAGGAAATAAAGTTATTTGGGCAACAGAATTAGAAGGATTAGAGGAGAATTATACTAATGAAGGTGAAAAACAAATTCCAGGGGAAACGATTGGAATTTTAGAAGTACCCCAACAAGGCCCTAGATCTGATATGTTTTTAGACGAAAGTAGTTTACTAAATGGCGACACCAAGGCTTCCACAGTTGGAATAGAAAGTTCAGTTGAGGTATTTACTGGCGCAGAAAAGATTGCAGATGGAGGTAAACTTGGCGGTCACGCAATAATTACCATTTATGGACTCGAGACAAAAAAAGAGGATTATCCAAACAATTGGGAAAATGATTTTGTATTTCAAGGAAACTTAAGAAATGAAAAAGTAGGATATAGTTTTTCTAATAAAGGTCGAAATCACTTATTTGCAAAATCAAATGAAAAATCAAACAGTAAGTTTGGATTATATGATGTTGATATGATGACTGCGTCAAGAAAAGCTCGCCCTTCTGAGGTATTTCCGATTGATTTAACTTTAGATCAAGTTTATGGAGTAATTGATGC
>JBILQY010000396.1:0-2969 GCA_044372955.1 Crocinitomicaceae bacterium
TTGCATTGGTTCCATTGTCCCAAATACCAATTACAGTAGACCCTGATCCTCCTCCGAAACCAAGTGCGCAACCACCACCACCACCTGCTCCAATAGCAAAAGTGTAGGTTCCAACGAATGGTAACGAAAATGCTGTGCTTAAACCCACTGATGCGCCACCGCCACCGCCACCATAAATGAATCCGTAGTTTAGTAATGAAGTTTTACAAGACATATCAATTGCTGTACCTCCGTTTTGTCCAACATTTCCAAAGGCACCAAAATTTCCACCTAAACCACCATTTCCTCCACGAGCTAAAAACACACCATAATTTCTAATTCCAACATGACTTTGAGGATCTAAAGCTCCTTCCTTAAAAGTTGGTGAAGTAGCTAAAGGACTTGTGATTTGACCTAAGGATGTTACATCAACTACAACACAAATCGGATTTCCAACACCTGGTAAATTATTGAATTGCTGTAAATTATATTCAGAAACAGCATTATTAATTATTACATGGAAGCAACTGTCTATTGTTAAATAAAACACTTTTACGCGCACTGAATTTCCACAAACTGCCTGAATAGCTATCGGATATAATCCAGGTTCATCAAAAATAGAAGTGCTTACTACTAAAGTCGTATTTCCGTTTCCATTTACAGTATCGTTTGTGAAGTAAGTAGTTGTAAAACTTGGAAGATTATGAATAGCAAAGAAAGAAATCGTTTGATTAGGGGATGTAATTTGATTTACATTAACCTGAATGGCAATAGTGTCAGAAGTTACGCGATCGATTGTCCCGACATTTGTAGGCAGAGAAAGATTAAAAACACAATCATCACACGAAGAAAGGTAAGTTGGTAACCAGCAACTTCCATTATAATATTCCATCAAACTATCAGTGGAGTTAAAAACCATCAAACCTTTGGAAGGATTAGTAATATTATCGCGTTCAATGCGCGACATTCTTGGAGGAAGAAATCCTTTTTGAGTGGAACTTAACTCCAACAAAGCAGAAGAATCGGGTAGGGGAGTATTTATTCCAACTTGACCGTTTTTAAGCACACGCATGCGTTCAAGGTTATTTGTTTTGGTCACAAAATCTTGCGCATCCCTTGTTCCAATAAAATTTTGAGTGTCGTTTGTGCCAATATTTCCACTTAAAGTCCATCCTAAAGGGCCGATTGTTTGAGAAGTACTATCAGCGTAAGTAGCAGTAAAGGTTCCATCACCATTATCGACGATGCTCTCAATTCCTGATCCAGCGGAGTTTGCATAAAGCGCATAAGGAACACTCCAAAATTGTTGGTTAGAAATCACAACAAAACTGGAACCTGCAGTTTTATCAATTTCTACTTTCAAAAAATGTAGACCTGTTCCCCAGTCAATTGCTGGAAAAAGTGAACTTGAAACGGGTATACCTTGACCAATAATCAAAGAAAACATACCGTATTCATCTGTTGTGGTAGAATGAGTTTCTGAATAGATTGGATTTCCATTTGGATTTCCTTGTAGAATTGTAAATCGAACGGAAATATCCTTATTCGCAAGAATCAAATCGTAAGTATCGATTCCAGGCATTGCACTTCCGCCAATATCATAAACTACCGCTTGGTAATTGATACCTTGAGGAGGAACTTGTGCAAAAGCAACCTGCATAAAATGAATGATAAAAGCTATTAGAAGTAATTTCCGCATTTTAAGTTTTTAAATTTTTCTTAGTAAATGTATTTTTATTCTGCTCTTCATTTTTCAACTTTCAGTCCGTCGCGGCGGATCAGTTGTCCTTTTTTTCACTTTTATCTCTTCACTTTTAATTTTAAACTTTCAGTTTAATTTTAAATTCTACATTTTCAATTCGTTTTTTATTGTCACCCCTCTCAATCTTCCGTCTGTTGACGGAGAGAAGCGGATTCTCACTTCGAGTAAGATTCACTTTTAACTCTTCATTTTCAGTTTTCAACTTTCAGTTCATTTTACTAAAAGTGACTAAAGTTATTGATTTTCTGATTATTAATTTAGATTCCTCATTTCACTCGGAATGACATTTGGAGTGGGTGTTTTGCGAAAATGCAATGCATTTTCGCTTATTAACCAACAACAAAGTCATTCCGACCGTCGGGAGGAATCAACTTTTATAATTCCATTCTTTTCTATTTTAATCATACTTAAAGTGATTAAAGTTATTGACTTTCTGATTATTAATCCAAAATCAAGAATCAAAAATCCAAAATCACCTCAAACTAAACCCAACACCAACCGTTCCAATATGTCCAATATTTCTTGAAATCTGTCCATTTGCTGCATCAGCTCCTTCAATTTGTCCGAGACTACAATCAAATCGGTATTCAATTGATAAGTGAACCCTTTGTGTTGCCAAGTATTTTGTTCCTACAATCAATCCTCCATGAAAATTCCAATCCTTAAAACCTGCCGTTTCTTTTAGGTTATAGTTCAATTTGTTAACTACTTGTTGCCCACGAGCAAGGTACGAGCATTGAAACGTTGGTCCAGCATAAATTGAAAATTCCTTTCGCTGTTCTTTGTCGATGATTTTAAAAAGGTAACTTGTTCCAAGGGATAAATAATTCAAATTCCATTGGATAATATTTCCAGCATAAATCGCTCTACTTCCAGCTTGAAATGCAGAACCTTCAAAACGCAACACATTGCGATAGCGAAATTTCAAGGAATAATAAACAGAATAGGTAAATCCGGGCTTGTATTCAAAATTCAAATAATCTTCAGGTGTATTGTCTTTGTATAGAAAAGAATAAAAAGCCCTACCACCAACAAGCGTAACTTCTTCTGGACGCATATTTCGTTGCGAAAAACTTAAAAAGTTAGTTAATGCAAAAACGAATAGTATCACAATTCTTTTCATTGAAAAACAGCAAGTTTAAAAGTAGAAGAGGAATAGTTTGTTTGTACGTTTAGAAAATAATAACCGTCTAAAACAGTTTTTAAATCTACTTCGATAGTTGAATCT
>JBILQY010000419.1:0-2772 GCA_044372955.1 Crocinitomicaceae bacterium
ATTTTGTTATTTGGAATTTTTTTGGTTATTGCAACCTATGAATTTTGTAGTTTGGTAAAGCTTCAAAACATTATTCCAATATCTTTTGTAACAATTGCATATTCTGTAATCAGTTTATTAAGCTACTACAAAAATCAAACTGACGAATACCTTTCGTATGTACTAGAAAAACCAATACAACTAGGCATAAATATTGACCGGTTAAATACTAGCTTGCTAATTATTAGCTTATTAGTATTTACAAAATGTTTGTTTTTCTTGTTTGATAATAAAGTTCAAACCGTATCGGTTATATGGAAGTACTTGTATTTATTGGGCTATATTTTAATGCCTTTTATATTTATAGTGAAGATATCTTTTGGAATTATTGATTACAATCCAAAAATTATTATTGGTTTGTTTATTTTGATTTGGACTAACGATACCTTTGCGTACTTGGTTGGAAAATCAATTGGCAAGCATAAATTATATGAAAGAATATCTCCTAAGAAAACAATTGAAGGTTTTCTAGGTGGAGTAGTCTTTGCCGTTTTTGCAGGTTATTTGATTTCAAAACTATACATCAAACCAAATCCAGATTTTAGTGATACTTCGATATTAATTTGGACAATTATTGCATTAATTGTTGGTATATTTGGAACTATTGGAGACTTAATTGAATCCAAATTCAAACGAATTGCAGAAGTTAAAGACAGTGGAAAAATAATGCCTGGTCATGGAGGCATACTAGATCGTCTAGATAGTGTTATATTTGTAGCACCAATTGTATATTTATTTTATCAAATTTTATCATATGTTTCATAAAGAAGGTACTCCCTCTATTTTATTAGGTATATTCGTTACCGCTATTGTTTTACTAGTAAGTGACAATTTAATTGACACCAACTGGATTAAAATGACTATCCAACTCATTACACTACTTTTTTTAATTATCATTCTTCAATTCTTTAGAAATCCAAAACGTACTTTTATCTTAAACGAAGATCAAATTTTATCTCCTGTAGATGGAAAAGTGGTGGTTATTGAAGAAGTTTATGAAGCCGAATATTTCAAAGACAAACGTTTACAAGTTTCTATTTTCATGTCACCAATCAATGTGCATGTTACCCGTTACCCAATGGGAGGTAAAATCAATTTTAGTAAATACCACCCTGGTAAATTTTTGGTGGCTTGGCACCCAAAGGCGAGTGAAGAAAATGAAAGAACTACCATTGTAGTTGAAAATAAATCATTTGGAGAAGTATTGTACAGACAAATTGCGGGTGCTTTAGCCAAACGTATTGTGAACTACGCCGAAGAAGGAATGCAAGTAATTCAAGGAACTGATGCTGGTTTCATTAAATTTGGTTCAAGAGTAGATTTATTTTTACCTTTGGGAACGCCAATAAATGTAGTGTTAAACCAAAAAGCAATTGGAGGAAAAACCATTATTGCAACTAAAGCATAATGATTCATAATGATTTAGAAAAACGTTTTGAAGAGGCGGTTAATGCTGCCTCTAAAATGACGCAAGCTTCTTTACCACAAGATGTACAATTGCGTTTGTATGCGTTTTATAAACAAGCCACATTTGGTTCGGCTGAATACAATCAATCTGATAATTTTGATTTAAGAAACGCATTTAAAACTAATGCATGGATGCAAATTAGTCATTTATCTGTAGAGGAAGCAAAAGAACAATATATAGCAATCATAAATTCTTTATTGAAAAAATAATCAAGTCATGAAAAAGCACTTTTTAAAAGTATCTTATGTAGTATTCTTTTTTATTTTATTCTCTTGTAATAAGAAAAAACTAACTGAAGTAGTAGAAGTCCCTTTGCCTAGCGCAACAGAAAAAATAACGATGGGTGTTCCTGATGATGTAGTTGCTGAGGATGGATCTTTTCAATTAGAAAAGCTTCCTTATGGTTACGATGCAATGGCGCCTCACCTTTCGGCCATGACCTTAGAAAATCATTATTCAAAACATTATCTCTCTTACACTAATAAATTAAACGAAGCCATTGCAGGTACTAATTTAGAAAATCTAACCATCGAAGAGGTTTTAAATCAATTAGACACCAATAATGAAGAACAAAAAAACAATGCAGGCGGGTACTATAACCACTCTTTGTATTTTAAGATACTAGGTGCCAAATCAGCAGGAAAACCAAAAGATTCTTTAGCAACAGCAATAGAAAAAGATTTTGAATCATTTGATAATTTTGTTACTCAATTCAAAGGTGAAGCAACTAAATTGTTTGGCTCAGGTTGGGTTTGGTTGATTGTAGATCGTTCTGGAAAATTACAAATCACGAGTACAGCTAACCAAGATAACCCTTTAATGAGAAATGCTAAAGTACAAGGTAAACCTATTCTAGCTTTAGATGTTTGGGAACACGCCTACTACTTGGATTACCAATACAATAGAAAAAACTACATTGACGCTTTCTTTACCATAATCAACTGGAGAAAAGTGGAAGAAAATTATGAAGAAGCTATTGCGCAATAGCAAATTAATTTCACTTTAATTCAAAGATAAAAGATTCCGAAGGCTTCATCTCTATTTTTGCTTTTCCTTGACCATTAATTACTTTTAAAGTAGATTTACTTTGATACAATTGATCAACAATAGTGTATTTACCATCTTTTAAATGCCACTGTTCAATAATCTCTTTAGGGATTATTAATTCAAATTTACTCGCTTTGGATGTCGAAAAATTAGCAATGACAATCAATTTTTGGGTATCTGACCATCGTACAAACGAATACATTTCTGGTAAATACCCT
>JBILQY010000418.1:0-2772 GCA_044372955.1 Crocinitomicaceae bacterium
GAAATTTAGGATTGGGAACAATAATTCCATTAGGCAAACTACATGTCAACAATGATGTCAGTGGTTCGGATAGTTCATTTATCGTAACAACAGATGGTAAAGTTGGAATTGGAACAGCAAGTCCAACAACCAAACTACAAGTAAACGGTGCAGCAACAAACACTTCTACTTACAATGCGGGATCAAGTTCAACGATAGATTTTTCGCAAAGTAACTTGGCTTATACGACTGCTACTGCAGCTGCCATTACTTTATCTAATTTGAAGGATGGTGGGGCATATTCTTTAATATTGACAAGCATAACAAATACAGGAACCTCAACATTTACTGCTTCTGGCTTTACTTTTAAATATATGGGAACCTATGCTATGACTAGCGGAAAATCCCATATTTATTCCTTTATTGTTGCTGGTAATAATGTATATGTAAGTATGGCAACTGAAAATTAATCATTATGAATTTCAAACTTTTATTATTTATGTTAACAATATCAATTCTTCCATTAGAAATTGATGCACAAATATTTGGTGGGCAAATAAAATCTAAAAAATCTTTACAAATTGGTGATTATTATCAAGGAGGAATAATAGCTTACATTGACGGTTCGGGACAACATGGCTTTGTTGTATCTTTAACAGAGTACTCAGGACTGCAAGGTTGTTATGGAAATAACGCTTGGAGTCTTACAGATGGTTACACAAACACCTCGCAAGCATTTTCAGGCTGCAATAATAATGCTTATGCAATTGCAAATAGTTGGAATTTAAGTTTAAATGGATTTAGCGATTGGTACCTTCCTGCCATTAACCAATTACTTACAATTTACCAGAATTTAATTTCTCAAAATTTAATCAGCATGTCAGGATTATATTATTGGTCTTCGACTTCAGATAGTACAAATTGGGCACGTGTATTAAGATCTAATGGAGCAACTGCCTCTTCAAACAAAGTTGGTGGTCAATTGAGTTATAGAGCAATAAGAAATTTTTAAATCCATGGAAGTCGAAAAAGTAATTATTCAAATGTTTGAAAATAGAAATTCAAATCAAAAACTGAGAATTAAAAGAGAGTTTGAAAAACGAGAAATAATAGTATATGATTCTAGAATTTTTGCATATTTGGAAAATAGGCTTAAAGAATTTTACAAGGATATTTTGAGATTGGACAATAAACTTTTTAATGGAATTGAAAATCCAATTGACTTTATTGAACAAACTTTATTCGATTATATAACTTCAAAAAAATTTTATCAACGGCTCAAAGTATAACGCCTCAATCAGTCAACAGTAGTGGAACAAAAATGATTCAGTCTAATGGTTCTTTAAGTTTTACCGTTGGAGAATTGGTTGTCCTGTCGCATACTGATATAAATGGATATACTTTAGGAGGTGGTTTTACAGCTGGGGCTACAGTTTCTACTGCGAATATCAAACAAACCGATTCTGCCATTATGGACGTAATTGTTTACCCTAATCCGACCTCTGAATTTGTTTATATTCAAATCAATCATTCCACGCTTCACCAATTTGTAGTAACCATTACTGATTTACAAGGTAAAGAAATATACTTTGGAAAATACAACGGTATTGCAAATGTTATTGGAATAAATACAGAAGCTTATGTGGCAGGAACATATATTCTAAATTTAAAAAACCTTGATAGTCAAGTATTAGGAACCTATAAAATCATCAAATACTAACAAATAAAATATGAGAAAGATACTATTGTCTTTAGGGCTTTGTCTACTGTTTTCTTATTGGTTGTCAGCTCAAATTCCTCCACAAGGATTTAATTATAGTGCAGTAGCTCGAAATGCCTCTGGTCAACCGATCTCAACATCAACAATTGGGATTCAAATCTCTATTCTGAAAACATCTACGCTTGGTTCAACAGTCTATTCTGAAAATCATTTTGTAAATACGGATGCATTCGGTTTATTCAATTTAATTGTGGGTGGCGGCGCAGTTCAAAGTGGTTCTATGCTAACTATTGATTGGAGTAACGATAACTACTATCTCAAAGTAGGAATGGATGCTAACGGTGGAACTAATTTTCTAACGATGGGAACTACTCAGTTGTTAAGTGTTCCTTATGCAATGTATGCAAAAAATGCTGGAAGTGTAAATGGGGTGATAAATGAAACAGATCCAATTTTCAACAACTCTATTGCGTCGGGAATTTCATCAACAAATATTTCAAATTGGAATAACAAACTTGACAATGAATTAGACCCATTATTTGTTTCATCAGTAGCACATGGAATTACCACTACTGACACTTCGAATTGGAACAATAAACAAAATCAGTTAATTGCTGGTAGTAACATAAGCATCTCAGGAAATACAATTAGTTCTACTGCTTGTTTTTCTCATTTCATTGGTGAAGAATTTGGTGGAGGTGTCATATTTCATTTATGGAAAGATGCTCAAGGTACAGAACATGGATTAATCGTTGATATAACGGATTTGAGCTTAAGTCAGGTTTGGAGTAATTTAGACCAAACTTATATTGGTGCATCTGCACAAAGTTGTTGGGATGGCTTTAGCAATAGCAATGCGATAGTGGGTCAAGCTGGTCATGCAAGTAGTGCTGGAGCACTTTGTTTAAACTCAACGAATGGTGCTCAAAGCGACTGGTACTTACCATCTGTTCAAGAGCTTAATATGCTTTGGAATAATTACTTTACAGTAGCCCGTAAATTGACACAAATTTCTGGTGCTACACAATTACAACCCGGCGGCTATTGGAGTAGTACGGAACGTGACTTCAATT
>JBILQY010000053.1:0-10691 GCA_044372955.1 Crocinitomicaceae bacterium
CTACAGACCCCTTCTGGGGCAACTAAGGGTGATGATTTTTAGACTCCGGAATTGGGGGAGCTAAAGGGTATGATTCAGGAATTTTTCAGAATTTTCTTTCTTCAATTCTTTCCATGCCTTTTTAAACCTTGCTGGACGTAAAATTAAGACTGATGTGGGCTTCAAATTATTCTCTCGTAGAATAAAATGGATCCATTTATCAGCCTAGGACACCCTAAAATTGTTTCTAAACACCTTAAACAACTGTATTTCTGGTAGTTATTAAAAAAATTAAGATTTCTTACGGAAGTCAGGAAATGGCTTTTAAACCCTGGAATTTTCACGCGAACCTACCTTGAATTAGAGGGAAAGAATTTTTGGTACCGACTTAAATTTCGCTTGAATGAAGTTCGCTGGAGACTGTTGCAGAAATAACTTACACCTCATTCCTTTTCACTTCCACTATTTTTGATTTCAAGGTTGTTTCTGCTGTAATGGTTTCGATTTCTTCGTTGCTTGTTGGAAGATTTTCAGCTGAAACCGTTTTTCCTTTGTATAAGGTGATGCTATAACCGCGTTTCAAAACATTTTCTGGACTCAAAATACGAACCGTTTTTTCTACTTGATTTAGTTCTTTTGCGTTTTTTTCAATTATTCGCTGCACACTTGGTTTTAATAAATTGGTCAATTGCGAAAGTTGGTGGTGGTTCATAGTCAGACTGCGTTTTGCGGCGTGCCCAAATTCATTTTGAAAATAGTTGAGATGTTCCTTTTGTTGTTTAATATAAAACTTTGTACTTCGTTGTAAATTAAGTTGTTCTGTTTCTATCTCTTGTTTCACGCGCTTCGTATAGGAACTAGCGACTTGCTTAAACAAACGCAATTGCGATTCAAATGATTGATTTACTTGTTGCAAAACTTTATTCGAATATTGAACAATCATACGTTGAGCTGCACGCACATCGGTGTCAAATTCACTGAAAGTTTGAATCAAAAAAGCAGCTAATTTAGAAGGAGTAATTTCGTTGCGATGCGCTATCATCTCAGCGACATTCAGGTTCGTTGAGTGTCCAATTCCAGTTAAAATAGGAAGGGGAAATTCAGCAATCGCTTTACACAAATCATAATGATTGTAGCAAGTCATGCCAACTTCTGCACCACCGCCTCTAACAATCACCACCACGTCAAAATGTGCTTTTACTTTTTTAATCTTTTCCAAAGCAACCACAATACTTTGCACAGCTACATCGCCTTGTAAATAAGCCGGAAATAAATGAGTAAAAAAAGTGTAGCCATTTAGACTTCCTTCCAACACCTGCATAAAATCGGAAAGACCTTTGCTTGAATCGGCTGAAATGATCGCAATTCGTTTGGGTAAAAGTGGGAAATCAAGCTGTTGATTGAGGTTTAACAAACCTTCTTTGAGCAAACGTTTTAAGGTTTCTTCGCGTTGACGTTGCAATTCACCCAATGAAAAAGAAGGGTCGATATCGAGAATTTGTAAGCTCAAACCAAAAGTTTCGCTGAACGTAATCTTCACCAGTAATAAAAGCGTGGTTCCTTCTTTTAAGGGTTCTTTTACAACATTAATGAATTGGGAATTAATGCGTTCCAGGTTTTGTTTCCAAATCGTCCCTGTGATTTGAGCCAAGATTTTATCTTCCTCTTTTTGAACTAATTCAGGAAACGCATGACCACTTGGATACCGATTTAATTTATGCATTTCAGCCTTCACCCAATACGTTTGCGTATAACGTTCCTCCAGCGTTTTCTTGATGGATTTTACAACTTGATGCAGCGTGAAGATTTGCTTTTCAGACATAAATTAAAAACCTTCTCCTTACTGTACTTTCGGGCCAATGTATTCTAAGCAAGGTTTTAAACCTACTTGACATTTACTTTTAAAAATAAACTCATTTATGTTGGACCAACTTTTATCAAATACAATTTGAAAGTCGGCTTCTTTTTTCCATTTTTCTAAACATGTAACGCCACCAAAACGGTATAAATCTGAATTGACAAGGTTGTGCTTTTTAATCAATTCTTCAGTTGAAAGAAACTTATCTTCTTGAAAAACACTGTAGTTTCCGGGTGCTAAATTTCCAATCCACATTCCATCGGCATCTATTGTTAGCCATTTGTAAACTTTCGTTTCACCTTCTTTTACCAGCGCAACTTTTAGATTGGAACAAGGTTCTTTTCTTCCTGCAGCCATTTCAGGTGTTGGCTTTGCTCCGCCGCAATAAGGATATTGAGTGCTGAATGAGAAGGTAGCTTTTTGAGCTGAACAAGATGCTAGAAAAATAGCTGTTACGAATAGTAGGACTTTCATTTTTTGACGTTTTATTTAATTAATTCCCACGCTTTTTGGCGGGCAATGGTATCTGCTGCAACGAAATCTTCATAAACAGGATTCAACTTATTTGATGAGGAAGTTACAACTGTTTCGTTTAATTGAGCGATTTCTAAAAAGCTTATTTTTTCGTTTAAAAACGCTTCAACCGCTACTTCATTTGCTGCATTCAAAGAACATGCCGCAGTTCCTTGCATGTCCATTACTTTGAAAGCGAGGTCAAGATTTTTAAATACGTTTCTATCGGGTGCTTCAAAAGTTAAATTCGGATAATTCATAAAATTAAAGCGTGGAAAATCCGTTTTGAATCGATTGGGGTACGTCAACGCAAATTGAATGGGTAATTTCATATCTGGCAAACCCATTTGAGCTTTCATACTACCATCTTCAAATTGAACCAATGAATGTACGATCGATTGTGGATGAACAATTACATCAATTTGTTCGGGTTTTAGATTGAAAAGCCACTTCGCTTCAATTACTTCCAAACCTTTATTCATCAACGTTGCTGAGTCAATTGTGATTTTTGCACCCATCGACCAATTGGGATGTTTAAGTGCTTGTGCAAGTGTCACATTTTGGAGCTGCTCGTAAGAAAAACCTCTAAACGGTCCACCAGAAGCTGTCAAATAAATTTTTTCAATAGGGTTGTGAAATTCACCGACCAAGCACTGAAAAATCGCTGAATGTTCAGAATCAACAGGGTAAATATTCACTCCTTTATCGCGAGCAAGTTTTGTAATGTATTCTCCCGCCACAACTAACGTTTCTTTATTGGCAAGCGCTATCGTTTTTCCAGCTTCTATGGCATGGATTGTAGGTTTTAAACCTGCGTAACCAACGAGTGCAGTTAAAACAGTGTGTACCTCGGTTGATTCAACAACTTGACACAAGGCTTCTTCCCCACAATAGACATGAATATCATCCTCCCAAAGTGCTTCTTTTACTTTTTTATAAGAAGCTTCATCGCCGATAACAACGGTATTTGGTTTGTGTTTTTTGGCTTGTTGTATGAGTAAATCAGCGTTTTTTCCTGCTGTAATCACTTGTAAATCAAAATATTCTGGATAGGCTTCAATTACTTCTAAAGCTTGAGTTCCAATTGAGCCCGTGGATCCTAGAATGGCAATTCCTGTTTTTGTTGACATAATAGCAAAAATAACATTTTCATAAGGATTAAGTTTTAAAACTAAATAAACATTGAAAACTTGAGTGAAATTGTTCGATGAAATGAAAAATAGGAAGGCGCTTTTCTTCACTTGAGCAACCTGAATTTGAACCTCATTTTCAGAAAAAAATATTCACCTAATTCTTTTTTCTGTATTTTTACTTTTGGGCATGAAAGAAACTAAATTCATTAAGGACAATAAAGACAAATGGCAAAGATTTGAAAATCTCAACAGCCAAACGAAAGCCAATCCTGAGGAACTTAGTAATCTTTACATCGATATTACAGATGATTTAGCGTATGCTCAAACACATTATCAGCGAAGAACCGTACGTGTTTACCTGAATCAATTGGCTCAAAATGTTTTTGTTGGGGTTAATAAATACAAAAAAGATTCCTTCAAATCGCTGTTGAGACAAGTTACAACCTCTATTCCTTTGGAAGTTTATCGTTCTCGAAAAACGTTATTGACCGCCTTGATTGCTTTTCTGATTTATTCAGCAATTGGTGTAATCTCTACCATTATCAATCCTGATTTTCCGCGTGCGGTGATGGGTGATGATTACGTGGACATGACAATAGCAAACATAGAAGCTGGAAATCCGTTGGGAGTTTATCAAAGTTCAGAGCAATTGTCAATGTTTATTCGCATCACAACCAATAATTTAATGGTTGCTTTCCTTACCTTTTTTGTAGGGATTTTGTTTACACTTGGCACACATTTGATGCTGTTTAGCAATGGAGTAATGCTTGGAGCTTTTCAATATTATTTCTTCACCAAAGGCTTATTAATCACCAGTTTTTTGGGAATTTGGATTCATGGAGCTTTTGAGATTTCAGCCATTGTTATTGCAGGCGGTGCGGGTATTACAATCGGTAATGGTTGGCTTTTCCCAGGAACGTTTTCCCGCTTTCAAAGTCTGAAATTAGCCTTGCGAAGAGGGGTGAAAATCATGCTGTTTCTAGTTCCTTTTATCATCATGGCTGGTTTTTTAGAAAGCTATGTTACACGGCATTACAATACTTTGCCCGATTGGACGAAATTAGCAATCATCGTTTTTTCCTTTTTGTTGATGATTTTCGCTTTCGTTTTGTATCCATTTTATCTTGCTAAAAGATACCCAGAATTAGTGGAAAAGGAAGAAGAGTTATCGGGAACAAATCGCTATGAGCCTGTATTTAATACCGTAAAATCACTTGGTGAATTGATTCGCGAATCTTTGCTGTATTATTCCTTCTACTTTTCGAAGTTGTTTTCTTCCATTTTCACACTCGTTTTCAGCGTGGCTGTAATAGCTATCGGCATTCGAGATTACCTTCGACCGGAAGATTTATACTTGACGTATTGGTTTGATTGGGCTGGACAATTGGAATTTATGTTGGGTTATGGATTTTACTTTTGGTTTGATGCGCTTTTGTTTGTTCTTTGGATAGTTTTATTCAGCTTTATTGCCTCAAAAGTGATGTTTCAAATCGGGCAGAAAAAAGGGGAATTTGCTGATTTTTCTGTATTCTTCAAAAAGAAATTTGTCGGAATTTTAGTAAGCACCATTCTAACAATTGTTCCAATTTTGCTCTTACCTTGGACTTATTTAATTGCTTATTTATTTGTTTTTCCTTTCTTTCAGTTATTAATTCCGATGGCAGTTTTTGGTAACGACAACTTACTCAAAAACCTACTCAAAGGTTTTAATTACAGTGCTTCCAATTATTTTAATGCGCTTTTTGGCTTGACCATTTTAGGAGCAATCGCATTTCTTTTTTCCCAGCCTTTTTCCTTGGTTCTTAGTATTGTAAATGAATATTCTAAAGAACCATTAATTCCTGACTTATTGGATTTATTGACTGACTTTGTGATAAAAATCGCAGATACTTATGGCGCTCATGGTGTTTTTTGGTCAAATGTTGTGCGACAGTTGTTTTACCTTGTCTTCCTTTTATTGGCCGCGCCTTTGTATTTAATTCTTTCAGCATTCATGTATTTTTCAATCATTGAGAAAAAAGAAGCTAAGTTTTTGAAAGAGGAGTTTTATAAATTTGGTAAAAGAGACCGTTTAAAAGAAACCAAAGATTTTGAAGACTAAGCGAAAAATAGCATTTGTTTATTGCTTGCTAATAGGTACTAATCTATTGGCACAAAAAGACGCTGCGTTATCAAAAGACTGGAGGAAAGAAGAGCGAAGTGTAGATTACAAAAAAGAAAGTAAATACAAAGGTCCAGAAGATTGGTTTTCTTCAGGTCCAGAAAATTTAGAGTCAAGTCCTGATGAGTTTTTTGAGTCGGAAGAAGGGAATAACTTAGATGGTATTATTTCACAAAATCGCTCCAACGAAGCTCGAAAATCTGGTACGGAGAAAATAATGAAAAAACCAAAGGAAATCAAGATTCCTGAGTTTGACCCACCAGAAATAGACGATCCAGATGTGGATTTAGATATGGATGTTCCAGACCCAAATAAGGTTTCAAAATCAACTTGGCGCTCCATTTTATTCATTTTGATTTTTGTAATCGTAATCGCATTGCTTTATTTTTGGTTGAAAAAATTAAACTTTACTTCCAAAATCAATCAACAGTTTGATGAAAATTGGAATCCAGAAGTCGTTACTAAATCTGAACTTGAAAGTCGCTTGGAAAATGCCTTAAACCAAGAACAATACAGAGAAGCCATTCGAGTGTACTATACGTTTGTTCTTCAAGAGTTAATTCGTTTGAAATTAATCAATTGGCGTTTAGAGAAAACAAATCAACAATACATCAATGAGCTAAAAAAAGCCGAGTTCAAATCCGAATTAATTAAATGTACGCGCTATTTTGACATCGTTTGGTACGGAGAATACAACATCGATAAAACAAAATTTAACGAGCTTCAGCCGCATTTCACCCGTTTTATTCAATCCTTAAAAGCCATTAAAGATGAATAAACGCCTTGGATTGATAAGTGTTGGAATTGCTCTGTTTATTGCTTTAGCTTTATTCGTGGTCTTGAATTGGGGAAAAGTCAATAATGGCGATAATTCCGATCAATTTGTGTCAAATAATTGGACCAAAAAATATGTGTTTGACAGTAAACATCCGTATGGCTTGCATTTGTTTTTTCACCTAGTGAAGCTAAAAAATCCGAAGCAAAAAATTAGTTTAATCTCTACCAAATACCAGTATGATTCTATCATTCAGCTGAAGGAAAAAGCTACTTTTATGATGATTGGAGATTCAATTGGATTGACAGCTGATGAGTCAGAATTACTTCAAACTAAGCTAATAAATGGAAGTAGTTTGTTGGTGAGCGCTTCGATAATGAGTGCTAATTTATTGGACACGTTTCAATTGGGTTTAAGATCGAGTTTTGTGTACGAACGAAAGGTCAAAGTAGATTTTGATTCGGATACAATTTCATTTTACAGCATCTTTCAAAACGATACAATTTACAAGGAATGGTACGGATTTTCAGAATTATACAATCCTTCACCGTATCGCTTGTTTGAGTTAATGCGTTTTAGAAATCTGAGTGCTTTACTGAAATTAGAATTGCCAAAAAGTACACTTTTAATTCATACAATTCCAAGTACACTTCAAAATGTAAATGCGAAAAGCAAAAATGCATTTAAGTACATTAACCACATTTTAAGTCAGTTACCAACGAATCAAACGATTTATTTTGTTGATTTTGCACAAGTGACAAACACAGGTGAAGACCAAGAACAAATTGAACCTGAAAATAATTTATTGCAGTTAATCTACGAAAACAGAATCTTACTCAATTCAATGATGTTACTGTTTTTTGCTGGTTTCTTATTCGTTTTATTCCGCACAAAAAGACGTCGTTCCGTTGTGCCTGTCTTTCCGAAAGATGTAAATATCACCAAGACTTTTGCAGAAACAATAGGTTCAATTTATTTGAATAAACAAAATCCTTCAAGTATGCTTGCGCTGCAAAAAAAGAATTTCTTCGACACGATGTACCGCTATTATTACACTGATTTGAATAAAATGAAAGATGAATTAGTGCTTGTTTCATTGGCAGAAAAAACGAATTACCCATTAAAGGAGTTACAACATTTAGTACATCTTTTACAAACAACGGAGACTAACATAGGTAATGATTACATAGTCCAAGTAGCCAAATTACAGCATAAGTTTTATAAGCATTGTGGAATCATCGAGGACAAAATCGACTCCTTAATTCACCGATTTGAAGTCAGCAGAAATTCTTGGATTTCAGGATTATACCTCACTGTTGGTTTCTTTAGCTTCATTTTAGGATTGTACTTATTGACGAAATCAAATCCTTCTGGCGTACTACTTTGGATTGCTGGAAGTTTGTTAATTGGATACGGCGCATTGCGATTTATTCGTCCGCATTTGATCATCGAAAAAGACCGCATAATTTATTACAACGCACTTGGTTTACCAACGACTATTGCTTTGGGAACTGTAACAAATCTTCGTCTGGAAGGAACTTCTATTGAACTTGTTCACGCCAAACGAACGATTAGAATTCCATTATTCGACACCTTGAAAATTGATATTTCGCAATTAAAAAGATTCATTCATTTAACTAAATTTTATGACAACTGAAAACACGGATTTAAACCAGGAAGAAAACAATGGTTTTAACACTGAACCTTCCAATTCGTCCACTTCTCAAGGATTAAGTTTTGAACGCACCAACCACGAATTGTTGTGGGTTTCGGATAAAATCAACAAGGTGAGAGAAGAATTGGGGAATTTTATCATCGGTCAACATGAAATTGTTGAGTTATTGATTGCTGGTATTTTTGCAAATGGTCACGTTCTTTTGGAAGGTGTTCCTGGGGTTGCGAAAACGCTCTCGTCCAAGGTACTTGCAAAAACGTTAAATGTCAATTTCTCACGTATTCAATTTACACCCGATTTAATGCCTTCCGATGTCCTTGGAACGAGTATTTTCAATATGAAAGAGTCTGAATTCTTTTTCAAAAAAGGACCTATTTTCTCGAATATTATCCTAATAGACGAGATAAACCGCGCACCAGCAAAAACACAAGCTTCCCTTTTTGAGGTGATGGAAGAGCGCCAAATTACGTATGATGGAGTGGAATATCCGATGTCATTTCCTTTCTTGGTTGTGGCAACTCAAAATCCAGTAGAGCAGGAGGGAACTTACAATTTGCCTGAGGCACAGTTAGATCGCTTTTTATTCAAAGTGAAAATTGGTTATCCGGACTTATCGGAAGAAGAAGACATTTTGAGAAGGTACAAACACCAAGTGGGTTCGGCTGACTTGAATACCATTAAGCCTGTTTTCACAGCAGCAGATTTATCAAAAATTCACACAGTAATGGAAGAAATTATTGTTGAAGATCATTTGCTAAAATACATTGCAGCGATAACCCACAAAACACGTAATCACGGTAAATTATTCTTAGGTGCTTCGCCGCGAGCTTCCCTAGCAATGTTGCGTGCCGCTAAAGCAATTGCTGCCATCCGAGGACGTGATTTCGTTACTCCAGAAGACATTCGTTTTGTTACCATTCCAGTGTTGAATCACCGTTTGATTTTAACACCAGAAGCCGAAATGGAAGGTTTTTCTTCGGAAGAAATTATTAAAGAAATTGTTGAATCAATTGAAGTTCCAAGATAGATGACTTTATTGAGTAATATCGTGTTAACCAAACGTTTTTTCTGGATTTTAAGTTCAGCAATTATCGTTTATGCCTGTGGATTTATCGATCCTAGTTTTACACTCGTTGCTCAATATATTTTTATTGCCTTAGCTGTTTTAGTTGCAATCGATTTACTGTTGCTGATTTTTATTAGCAAAAAACCAGTTTTTAAACGAAAATTAAAAGAACGTTTGTATTTAGGTGATGAAAACATCATTGCCATCCAACTTTCAACAGAGGGGGCGTTTGCTTGGAAATATGAATTAAATGAAGGGTTTCCTGATTTTAAGCAAGATAGATCTACAACGTTTAAAGGAACACTTTCTGCTTCAAAACCAATTGAAGTAAAATACAGTTTGCGCCCAACGAAGCGTGGATTGTATCACTTTAATCCAGCCTATTTGTTTCTTTCTTCCTTTTTAAATTTAGTGGAGCGAAGAATAATCTATACGGAAGAAACTACATTCCAGGTTTATCCTTCTGTAATTCAGATGAAAAAGTATGAATTATTGGTGTTTCAGCAGCAGAAAACAAGCTCAGGAATCAAACGCATCCGACGATTGGGGAATGCAACCGAATTTGAGCAAATCAGAAATTATGTCGCAGGTGATGAATTGAAAACGATCAATTGGAAAGCAACGAGTCGTAAAAATGAGTTGATGGTGAATCAATACCAAGATGAAAAATCGCAGCCAATTTATTGCATTATCGACAAAAGTAGAACGATGCAGATGGAGTTTGGTGGTATGAATCTACTTGATCATTCGATTAATTCTTCCTTGGTTTTTGCCAATATCTGCTTGCTCAAAGGCGATAAATTTGGTCTTTTGACATTTTCTGATAAAATGGGTTCGCAGCTTCCAGCCGATAAGTCTTCTACTCAAATGAAACGGGTAATGGATTTGCTGTACGATCAAAAAACTAAATTCAAAGATGCCAATTTCGAGCTGTTGCAAAGTGTGGTGCGTCAAAAAATAAAAACGCGTTCGCTCTTGTTATTGTTTAGCAATTTTGAAAATGAATTTGCCATGCGACGCGCTTTGCCTTACCTCATTCAAATGAATAAAAAATTAGCTTACAAAGATTCGTACGCTTTGCGGGAATTGTACACCTCTGTTGTGGCTGAAAGAATGATTACAATGAAAGCACGAATGGCGCGTGAAATGAAACAATTTGGTATCCAAACGATTCTAACTAACCCAGAAGAATTATCAGCAAATGTGATTAATAAATACTTGGAGCTAAAAGCAAGAGGAAGGTTTTAGGTAAGTTATTTTCCTCTTCTCAAAACCCAATACCTGATAACAAAAATCACCACAACATTTAAAGAGAACAACAATGTTATGGGTGGCATAAAATAAGGCCAATCTTGAAATTTCAGCCAACCTTTGTAGCCAATTGCGGCAACGTGTGCTAGGTTCATCAAAATACCATAACGTCCGAAGCGATACAAAATATGAGTGGATGGAAGGTTTTTAAAACTTGCAATTAATGGAAGTGTAAACAATAAAATCGAACTTACCCCCAAAGCAATGAAAAACCAACCGT
>JBILQY010000054.1:0-10677 GCA_044372955.1 Crocinitomicaceae bacterium
CATACGAAATCACGCGACGGAAATTAAAAATCGGTGCCAAAGATGCAGTGCGTTTAAGTTGTTCTTTGTTTTCAAAAATCAATGAGTTGTCAACTGGTATGATTGTTTTGGTATAAGCTTGGAATTGTGATTCGAAATTTTTATCTGAGTTTAAAGTATTTTGAAAATGAATTTCTTCATTGGGTGTCAATTCGTTTTCAATTTTTGCTACAATAAATAATTCTGTTGCATTTTCGGTTAGTGAATTAAAAATTTCAGGTTTTACTACGAACTCTTTTTTTAAACTTGCTTTATTGGGGAATTGAATAGATAAATCAACAGGAACAGATTCCAACTCTAAATCGCTGGCATATTCAGGATTTAAATCGATGAAATCCATCAACTCTTTGATTTCAAATTGACTTAAATTTCCCTCCTGGTAGTCCAAAAGATAGGCTTCAATATTTTCTTTCGTTATCATCATATTACTGCCTCAATGTTTCCAATGTATTCTTTTAAAAATTTTCGAGCGCGGAAAATATATACTTTCACTTGCTGCTCACTTAAATCTGTTATTTCACCAATTTCTTGGTACGAATATCCTTCATAATCGCGTAACAAAACAACGTTGCGTTGAATTTCTGAAAGTTCACTTAATCCTTTATTTAGAATCTCATGTAAATCAAAGGATTGCAACTCATGACTCGGGTTTTGTTCCACTTGACTTGCGTAGGTTCTATTGCGCTGTTCTTTTCTAGAATGATCAACAATTGCGTGATAAACAGTTGTGAATAAGTACGATTTTGCATTTTCCACTGTCTCTAACTTTAACCACAATTTTTCAAAAGCATCTTGCACAAAATCACGCGCCTGATCTGTATCATTAATGCTCTTTAAAGCAAAACGATACAAACCATCCGAAAACAGGTCAACAGCTTGATTGTAATCTTGAATATTCATCCTTGTTATTCGTAGGACGACGCACTTAAAGAAATGTTACAGCGAATTTGAAAATTATTTTTGTTTGGTTTCATATTTCCGCTTGTACTTATTGTAAAGCTCTGTTTGAAAGTTAGTTACGGATTCAAATTTTCCATTTACTAAAATTAAACTTACTTTATTTGTACGCATATCGAGTGCTGGACCTTCTGACACAAAGAGCGTTGCTGACTTTCCAACTTGAATGGAGCCATATAATTTATCAATACCTAAAATCTCACAACTACTCAAGGAAATTGCACGTAAAGCCTCTTCCTCTGTTAATCCATAAGCCAATGCTGTTCCTGCTAAAAAAGGAATATTTCGCGCATTCATCGTTTCCATATCTCCCGAATTTTGAAGGCAAAACTTGATACCTTGTTGATTTAAAAGAAAAGGTAATTTAAACGGTAAATCGACGGCATCCTCATCTAATTCTGGTAAACTATGAACACGTGTCAGCATCACAGGAATGTTTGCATCTTTAAATCTTTTGCCAATTAGATGTGCGTCATAACCACCAACAAGAACAGGAAACTTAATGTTAAACTCTTTCACAAAATCCATTATATCTAAGATTTGTTGAAGTTCATCTGCGTGAAAGAACACACGTTTTCCACCTGTAAAACAAGCTTTCATTGCCTCTAAACGCAAATCTACAGTTGGGTTTTTAGCTTTAGCATAAGTTGCTGCAAGTTGAAAAAAATCGTTTATCTTAGTTTTTTCTGCTTCATAATTTTCATTTCTCTTTTTTGGAGCTGGTTCTGCCCACCATCCGCCACCTTCAGTACTTGAAGGCCAGTTTAAATGGATTCCATCATCTTTTAGAATGGTTGCGTCTTCCCAATTCCAACCGCTTAAAAACATAACGGAAGAAGTCCCAGAAATAGTTCCACCTCTTGGAGTGGCTTGTGTTATTAAAACTCCGTTTGTTTTTACCGTTTCAATGACACGTGATTCAGCGTTGTAGGCAATTTGTGTGCGAACATGCGGGTTTAATTCTCCTACATCATCATAATCTCTTGTAGCACGAACGGCATCAATTTCTGTCAAACCTAAAGTTGAATTTGGAGCAACGAATGCAGGATAAATGTGTTGACCGTTCAAATTTATAATGGTGTCCCACTCTTTTTTATTGATAGTGGTTGCCAAGGAGTTTTGAACGATTGTTATCTTTCCATCAACGATGCCTACCAAAGCTGACTCCATAGTTTGACCGTTTCCAACGTGCAAAAAGCCATTGGTTAACAAAATTCTTTTTGCTTGTGCCCAACTTCCAAGTGAAGCACCAATTAGCAATAATGTCAATAGTATTTTCATCTTAATGTAAATTTTCTTCTTCCGTTCCTTCTTCGCCTAAGGTATCACAGTGGTAATGTTTGCGTCCTTTTTTTACATAAGGTTTTACCGGTTCACCTTTTTCGTTTGATTCCAACATTTTATTTATAATACGCGCTCTCTCAAGTGTGTTTCGTTCTTCTAGTTTTGAAGCATCGGCGCTTGTATAAAGCACTTTCCCGTCAATCATCGTGAGTTCAACTTTTGCTTTTATACTCAAAGGATTATCCGACCAAAGCACAATGTCAGCATCTTTACCAACTTTCACACTTCCCATACGATCATCTAAATGCAACAATTTTGCTGGATTTAAGGTAACCATTTTCCAAGCTTCTTCCTCTGACATTCCACCGTATTTTACACTTTTTGCAGCCTCTTGATTTAAACGTCGTCCCATTTCAGCATCATCGGAATTTATTGCCACCACAACACCTTGGTCAGCCATCATTTTTGCATTGTAAGGAATTGCGTCATTTACTTCAAATTTATAAGCCCACCAATCAGCGAAAGTAGAACCTCCTGCTCCATGTGCTTTCATTTTGTCAGCCACTTTATAACCTTCTAAAATATGTGTAAACGTATTGATTTTGAATTTCATTGAATCGGCAACATGCATCAACATATTGATTTCGGATTGAACATAGGAATGACAGGTAATGAATCGCTTGCTTTCTAAAATCTCAACTAATACATCTAATTCCAAATCTTTACGAGGTGAACCTTCTGCTTTTTTGGGGTTTTTAGCGTACGCATCCAATTCTTCTTTGTAAGCACGAGCACGAGCAAATCCGTCGTAAAAAACTTGCTCCACTCCCATTCGCGTTTGCGGAAAACGTACGGTATTAAAATCACCCCAATTCGCTTGTTTCACATTTTCACCTAAAGCACATTTGATAAATTTCGGTGCGTTCGGAATCAACATTTCATCTGGAGTATGTCCCCATTTTAATTTAATCAAAGCAGACTGACCACCAATTGGATTCGCTGAACCATGTAATAATTGAGCAGCAGTTACTCCGCCAGCTAGTTGTCTGTAAACATTGATATCGTCAGGCTTAACAACATCGGCAATACTTACTTCTGCAGAAATAGCTTGACCTCCTTCATTTACACCTTTTGAGATTGCAATGTGTGAATGTTCATCGATAATACCAGCAGTCAAATGTTTTCCTTTTGCATCAATTATAACAGCTTTTGTTGGAGCAGCATTTGAATTAGTAGAAATAGACTTAATTTTTCCGTTTTCCGTGATAACAGTTGCATCTTTAATAATTCCCTCTTTTTCATTGGTCCAAACTGTTGCATTTTTAAAAACGACTGTTCGCACTTCAGGGATTGAATCGTAACCATAAGCTAAGTTTGGGAACCAAGTTTTAGCAACAAATGTCGTGTCTAATTTAAGGGTTGTTGGTTCTTTTTTCTCGTCTGTTTTTGTTATTTTTATTCCTGACCAGCGAATCCATTTTCCGTTAGGCAAAGTCCCATCACCTTCAAAAACACTTCCATTGTTACTAATTTTTGCATGCAGATTTATGCTTCCTTTGAAATTATCATCGTCACAATTAAATTGCAAGCTTATGTCATTTTGTATTAAGGTAACCGCTATTTTAACTGAAACAGTATCCTTTTTTCCAGGTGTATTTGCATTTGATTTTAACAATTGAATTTTTCCAATAGGTTTTTCGTTTGATTCCGTGAATTCAACTTGGTAGTTTTTACCTTCAATATTCAAACTGTATTTTCCTAAAACAGAGACAGAAGGTAAGCTTTTAATTACTTGTTGCGTACCTTGATTCCATGCTTCGAGTAGCGTCGCTTCAGTTAAGAAAGGATCACTTGTATAAACAGAAAAACTAGCTAATTTACCTTTTTCCAAACCTCCAATCAGATTTTCTGCACCGATTAATTTTGCTGGTATTGAAGTTAAAGCGGCTAATGCATCTTCGGTTTTTAGACCGCGAGAAATGGCTTTTTGCAAATTTTTCCAGAATTGTTCCGGTGATTTTGAACCCATTGAAGTCAAACAAATTTGAATCCCCTCCGAACTCAATAAATAAGGATTCGAGGGTGCTAATTCCCAATGTTTTAAATCACTTAATGGTATTTGTCTTGCGAGATACGGATCTTTTACATCGTAAGCTTCTGGGAAATTCAAAGGCAAAACTACGGTTGATTTAGCCGCCTTAAGATCTTTAGTAATCAAATATTCATTTCCTGAACCTATGAAATAAAAGTTTTGCTTGAACTCATTTGCGATTTTTGCTGCACGTAATATCTCCCATTTGTCTTCCGTTTTAAAAAAGACAGGTAAACTTTGGTTGTTTTTCCATTTCTCTAGTGAAAGCGATTGTTCTGCATTTTTATTTTCACTGTAATATTTTAAATCGTACAAAGCTTGGCGCAATAAAGCAATTGATCCCATTTGCGATGAAGGATAAGTTTGACCAGAAGAACCTTTTACAAAAGAATAAAATTGTGCAGTGTTTGAACTTATCAGTTGTTTTCGAGTATCTGAATTTCCTAAACCAACTAAAGCTCCCGTTCCTCTAACAATTCCATCTTGAACATGTGTGACTGCGAAACCAAAACCCATTTTTGAGAAATTCTCTACTGCTTTAGCATCAACATCAAATACGGTTGCAGCTTCTACCTCTGGGCGAATGGCTTCATTCCAATAGTAAGAACCTTTTTTAGATGACTCAATTTGAGGACGTTGTGAATAATTTCGCTCGCCTTGACTTGGAATTCCAACATTAGAATACAATTCCACAAATGCTGGGACGATTGTTTTTCCATTCATATCAATTTCTAAAGCACCTGGTGGAACGGTTACTTTTGAACCCACTTCTAAAATTTTTCCATCAGCTATCAGAACAGTAGCGTTTAAGATTTTATTTGTTGAATTAATGTAAACAGTAGCGTTTTTTATAGCAATAACATCTGATTTAGAATCTTTTACACCATTCAAAGGAGCATATTGTGAAAAGCTAAAACCTGAAAATAAAAAAGTACTTAAAAGAAATAAAAGTAGTCTCATTTGAAAAATTTGAAATGTGAAATTAAGTAAAAGTTAATGAATCCCGTTAAACATTTGTTTGAGTGGTGTTAAATCTCCTTTAAATTTCTACACAGAATTGGTGGAACAGCTATTTATCTCTAATTTTGACCGAGTTTTTTATTGTTCTCCTTGATTCGTAAAACTTACGATGAAACCAATGAAAAGCAATTAAATTTTTGTTCATAAATGAAACTGTATTTAGTTGGAGTTTTTAGTTTTTTGATTTCTTATTTCGCCTTTAATCAATCACTTATTATAAATGAAGTTTCCCAAGGACCAACAGGAGGTTCAGGAGCTAAAGAATATGTTGAGTTCCTTGTAATACCGACATTAACTACTCAAAACTGTGAAACATGCATGGATTTACGCGGATGGATCATTGATGATAACAATGGATATTTTTCTAATGGAAATACAACAGGAACTGGAGTTGCAGCTGGAGCAGTTCGTTTTTCTAACGATGCCATTTGGTCATGTGTTCCTTTTGGTACTTTGATTGTAGTTTATAACCAAGCTGATGTTAACGCTGCAATTCCTGCACAAGATATTAGTTTAACAGATGGAAACTGCCGATTGATTTTGCCTGCAAGTTCAAATTTATTAGAATTTCAAACAGTTAGCCCAGCTGCTGGAAATACTACCTACCCTTCAAGCGGTTGGACAGCGGGAGGTTCGCTTTGGGGTCCACTTGGTATGTCAAACAATGACGATTCATTTCAAACTTATGCACCAACAAATACATTGGTTCCTGCTTTTGGTGTAAGTTGGGGAAATAACAACACAAACAATATAATTTATTTTGCTGGAGGTTCTAGTAATACCGTTTTTTATTTTGCCAACACCAATTCAAACGACCCAACATTACAAAGTAATTGGATTTCTGGAACTTGTGCAGCGCCTGATAATCAAACACCTGGGCTTCCAAATAACACAGCAAATGCAGCATATATCAACCAATTAACCAACAACTGCTCTCCAATTCTTCCAATCACTTCAACATCTATAATCACAGATGAAACTTGCAGTTGTAATGGTTCGGTAACAATCACTCCAAATGGAGGAATTCCAAATTACACCTACAATTGGACAAATGCTTCAAATACTGTTATTGGTCAAACAGCAACACTATCCAATTTATGTGCAGGGACTTATTCTTGTGAAGTCACAACATCGAACGGTTGTACATACGATACAATCATAGTGATTCCTTTGAGTCCAGCTCAAACAACCCCAACTTTTAATCCAATTGGGCCTTTTTGTGCTGGAACTAATTTCACTTTACCAACAAGCTCAAGTAATGGAATTTCAGGAGCTTGGAGCCCAAACTTAAATAATGCTGTTACCACGGAATACACTTTCACACCAACGGATTTAACTTGCGCATCACCTGTCACGTTAACTGTTGTAATTAGTAATTCTGTTACACCAACTTTTTCTCAGTTAGGCCCTTACTGTATTGGTGATGTTTTTACATTGCCGTCCACCTCAACTAATGGAATTCAAGGTTCATGGTCTCCTGCGCCAAATACCGCGCAAACCACTAATTACACCTTTTCTCCCATTAACAATACGTGTGCAACTCAAGCAACAATGACTATTGTAGTTAGCGCTAGCACGACTCCATCTTTTACACCTATTAACCCTATTTGTTTAAACGGGACTGCCCCAGCCTTACCTCAAAATTCAACAAACGGAATCGCTGGAACTTGGAATCCTGCTCAAATCTCAACAACTACGGCTGGGAATTTTAATTATACTTTTTCACCATCTTCTGGACAATGCGCAAGTGTAACTTCTATAAACGTAACCATTACAAATCCATTAACGCCTAATTTTACTACAATTGGCCCTTTCTGCATCAATACAACCCCAACTAATTTACCTACTCAATCTTTAGAAGGTGTAACTGGGACTTGGAATCCTGCGGCAATTAGTACTTCCACGGTTGGCTCAAACACCTATACATTTACTCCGAACAGCGGTTTTTGTGCAACGAATTATCAAACCGTAATTGTCATTGGCTCAACTGTGGTAAATGCTGGAAATGATACTTTAATTTGTTTAAATTCTCCTATTGCATTAACTGCAACAGGAACAGGACCTTTTACTTGGAACAATGGTGTTGTCGATGGTATTCCTTTTATACCTACACAAACAACTACTTACACAGTTTCATCGAGTTCAAACGGATGTACTGCAACGGATGCTATTACGGTTACTGTTGCAAATCCGCAAGTTGATTTTACAATGACCCCGAACGGTGGAAATGCGCCACTAACAGTAACATTTACCAATAATAGTACTGGATCAACTTCATATCTTTGGAATTTTGGAAATGGTTCTTCTTTACCAACTAATTCATCAAACAGCGTAACTTCAACCTATACAACTGAAGGAGTTTACACTATTACGTTACTTGCTCAAAATGGAGTATGCAGTGAAGAAATGAGTTTGGAACTAATCGTTCTACCGAATAATGACATTTCGATTGAAACCCCAAATGTTTTCACGCCAAATGGAGATACGAACAATGATTTTTACACGATTAATCTAACAAACGCGAAAAGTTTTGAAGGTTTAATCTTTAATCGTTGGGGTAATTTAATAGCTGAATTAAATTTAACTAATCCTCTTTGGGATGGAACGTCTAATGGAACAGAATGCGTTGACGGTGTTTACTTTATTAAGTTTACAATTACAGACTTCAATGATATAAAATCAGAAGGTCAGCAATTTATTCATTTAATAAGATAAATACTTAGAAGCTTCCCTTTTAGCTAGACCTATTAATTGCTGTTTTTCTACTTCATTTTTTACCCACTTAGGATTCCATTTAGAAACTTCTCTTAATGACCAACCAATTGCTTTTTGAATGAAGAATTCCTTGTTTGATTTAAAGCGAGCAATCTGATTTTCCAATAAACTCAAGTCTGTTTTTTGCTTGTATTTTAATTGAAAAATCAAAGTAGATCGATGTAACCAAAAGTCCATTGAATCCGACCAATTTTCAATCATTTCTAACTTTAAATCTGGGAATTTAACAATGAGATTACTAAGGAAATTACTAGCCAATAAATCAACCGTATCCCACCAAGATTTACTTTGAATGATTAATTGGAGGTTATTTAAATCTTCTTTTTGAATTAATTTTTTATTCCAAGAGTTAAGCCAATCCACTGCTACATATTGAAATTCGCGTTCTTCTTGTTCCCACAAAAGAAAAATTAATTCCCATCGCTCTTCAAAACTTAAATCTTTGGGTAAGGTTTCTTTCCATTCGTTGAAAATCCCTTTACGGGGGATACTTGAAACTCCAAAGAAAGGAGCTATATTTTTCATATAAGCAGCCATTTTAACTGCTTGATTTTGGTTTTCTAAAATTTGAAAACGCTTTCTTAAATCTTCAACTAACTCAATCATAAAAAAGGCAAATCATAAGCCGGGTTCTGTATCAAACAAGAATGAATTCTCGTTTTTATCTATCATTTATCTAGCACTAACGTCACCATTAGCGTCCATCAACCTACCCTCCGAGATCGGGCGAGCAACCCTTTATGAAATCTTCTTTCGATTCTTCCAAGCCTCGGTATATTTGGTCTTTCAGTTCGTAAGGTTTACCATGCCCTCTTCATCACTGACGAGGCGGTGAGCTCTTACCTCACCTTTTCACCTTTTCCCTGACGAAGTAAACTTGTCAAGGTAGTTTACCTTTCTGCGGCACTTTCTGTTCCCATTAGATTGATCCAATAAGACCTTCCCGTTAGGAAGTACGATGCTCTATACTGCCCGGACTTTCCTCTCTCCGTCAATTGACAGACAGCGATAGACTGATTTGCCTACAACAAAGGTAAGATTAAAGCTTGATTAATTTTTTTGTTGCTACTTGTTTTCCTGAAGAAATTTTAACAAAGTAAATACCAGAATTTAAAGCGGAGATGTCCAATGATTTAGAAAAAGTTGAGTTTAATTCTTGACTAAAAATTTTTGAACCATTTAAAGTTGAAATTGAAACTTTTTCTAATGGAAAATCTGAACTTAAAGTTAATGTGTTGTTCGCTGGATTAGGAGATAAACTTACAGCCAATTCCTTTTCTTCAATACTTGCATCTAAACCTAAATAAACATCTTGGTATTCTATAGAGCGGATTTGTGAGTTGCCATTATTTTCAACCGCCACAATTTTTAACATGGCATCTTCTTTTCCTTGTGCCCACCATTCGTACTCTGTTATTACAGTTTGTGGTAAAACATTCCAAGTTCCTCCACCGAAAAACGTTTGATAAACAGAGTCCAATTCATTAATTACACTTTTAATTCTTAACACTTCAAATGTTCCAAATGGTGTTGTTAGTGTTCCAAAACCATCAACAACACTTGTTCTTTGGCGGTATTGTTTTAATTTGAAATCAGTTACTGGATTCAAATCAATGTAGGTGTAACCTCGAGTTGAAAAAGTATCCTCAAAATTTGTTGGGAATTTATACACCGTTTCGATGGTATCAGACTTAAACGGTAAAGCTTGGCCATTTACAGAAAGGGAATAACCTAATGCTGTGATTGAATCAGCTGTCTTTCTTGAAAATTGATTCAAATCTGATAACTCTGCAGGTAGAAATTGATTCAATTGATCTATTGGAATGTCTCTCGATTCTAAAAAATAAGTTGCTTTATATTCTGTCGCTGCCGCGAAACCATATTCAGCTTCAACTAAAATAGTACTGTTTGAAATCGGTTGAAAATACTTTAAGTACTGTGACGTTGGAGTTAATCCACTGAAATCCCATGTAAAATTCGGTCCTGTCAAAGTGTAATCAATCACAGGATCCATTGTTTGACTGATTCTAATTGTGTCATTTGCTCCTGCAAAATCGTTTCCGCTTAGGGTAATTTGCGCAAACAAACTACCCGTAAAAGCGAAAGAAAAAACTACTGAAAATATTTTCATTATCGAATTAAGTTGACGTGACCTGTAAAGTCGTGAATTTTATTGTTTTGAGAATCTTTGAATCGGATTGTCCAAACGTAGGTTCCAATTTGAACTGGTTCACCTTTGTAAGTTCCATCCCATCCATTTCCAATGATTTCACTATTGAAAATTTCTTCTCCCCAACGGTTATAGATTTTAAACTGCCATCCTTCGGTTCTATCATAACCCGCAGTTAAAACAGGTAAAAATATGTCATTCAATCCATTGTCATCCGGTGTGAATGAATTCGGAACATAAATAATCACTTCATCTCTAACTTTGATAACAATTCTAGCTGTATCCGTACAGCCATCTTGTGCAGATGCAACCAATGTTACTGTATATAAACCTATTTCAT